>JALGTT010000007.1 GCA_029821235.1 Candidatus Hebobacteria bacterium
GAAGTCCCTTCAGTGGGGAGCGGAGAAAGCGAAAGGCGCTCTTTCCACCTCTCGCCCTGCCGTTGCTGGCCGCGCTCACGCCCGATGATGTGGAGGTGAGCCTGGTGGACGAGGTAGCTGGTCTTCGCCTCTGCCGAGCCCCCTGCATCGGAGTAACTCCACAGGTTCACTCGGTAGACATAATCCCAGTACGGGGACTCGGCGGCGCCGCCCGTCCTCAGGCGGGTGGGCATGGCGATTCGCACGGTGCCGTCATCGCCTGTTCGCGCGTCGCCCTGGGCGACGAACTCTCCTCCGTAGTACTCCTCCTCGAATCCGTACTCGAAGCCGGAGTAATCGAGGTCACGCTGGAGCGTCCAATGCACGTCCACCCCGGCGGCCGGAGCGCCGAAGTAGTATGTGGCCTGCACGACTATCTCTTCTCTCTGCCCGCGCACAATCTGCGGCTTCTCGGGCCGTGCCGTGAGTTCCAACTCGGGCTTCAGGTAGCTGGAGACCGTGATCGGCACCTGCCTGTCGAGGCCCCTGGCGCGGATGCGAAGGCGGTACCATCCCGTCCGGCCGTACTTCGGCAGGTCAACGAAGCCCGAGAAGGATCCCTGCGAGTTCGTGCTCAGGGTGGTCTCGTATACGCGCAGGTCGTCCGGGTCGGTGACGGTGATCTTCACCTTGGTTTCGCCGGGGAGTTCGTAGGTCACGCCCTCCTGCCGCCGAAGCACTCCCTTGTACCGCACGCGGTCCCCGGGCCGGTAGATGGGGCGATCGGTGAAAGCGTAGAGTCGAAGATGAGGACCCTCGCGGCGAAAGTGGCGGGTGCGGTACGAGACCACATCGTCGCCCACGCTGGCCGTGTAGAGGAGGTATTTTCCTTGCAGTGAGCCGATGTCCAGCCTGGCGAGGCCGTGGGCATCTGTTCGAGAGGCTCTGCCGCCGGCCGAGAAGCGGGCCCCCGCAACCGGCATGCCGCTTCTCAGGTCAGTGACATAGCCGACCGCCTGCTCTGCATCGGCTTTCACCAGCAGCCCGAGGCGGGACACGGTGATGACCCCGGCCGAGCGACAGCCCGTTTCGCCGGTGGCTACCAGGAGGTATCTTCCCGTGGGCAGCGCGCCGATGTTGGGGCGATGATAGAACATGCCCTCCCAATCGGCCGTCCCGGGGTGCTCCACGTGGGATGAAATGGGAGCAACATCCCTGACCTCGACGGCCTTCTGGAGGGCTGCCGGGTATTCGATCGCATCCCATTCGGAGACGTGGCGCCATTCCCGCACGCGGTAGATATCGAGTTGGTAGGAGGGATCGAGGGCGAGACCGGATATCGCAACGCTGACCGCCTCTCCCGGGTAGAGGACGTCGTGATGGATGACCAGGTTGACGTGGGATGGGCGACGCGCCATCTCGAAATAGGACCGCGTCTTCGCCGGGCCCTCGACGATGGCCACCGCCTTCTTCAACGTGTGCCCGGGGGTCTCGGCGGCGAGTGTGTAGACGCCGACCGGCAGGTCGGTAAAGAGGAATCTGCCCTGCTCGTCGGCGTGGCCCGACACATACGCCGGTCCAGTGAGCGCAACCGATGCCCCCCGCGCCGGCCGCCCTGAGCCCCGGGCGATGAGCGCTCCGTCCAGCGATCCCATCGGGGGCTCCGCCTGCACGCGCAGGTACAGCCCCGCGCCGACTGCGGCGGCGACAACCAGCCAGAGCAAGACGGCCCCGGCCCGGCCCCACGAAGTCCAAGTGGCGAGCATTGGCGACCTACCCTTCGACATTCGGGCGGGACTGCCCGGCGGCCTGGGCGCGTGGCAGCAGTGCGAGCGCCGCGAGGATGACAACCCCGGCGATACCGATTACGATGCCGCGCGTGGGCCGCGACTGGTCCAGCATGAACTCTCCCCACCGCGGGAGCGAAAGCGCCCACACCGCGATCAGCATGGGGATGGTCGCCGGGATGTCTCCCCCGTGTGCGCTCCCATGGGACCAGAGAGGGATGGCCAATTGCGCCACCCACAGCCCGATTAGGAGGCCCAGCAGCGCCTCGGGCCCCAGGCCGGCGAGCAGCACGCCCGGCAGCACCACCAGCGCGGCCATCTGCAGGATCAGGGAAACGGCCGAACGGCGAATGAAGTGAACTCCCCCCATCCAGAGCACGCCCGCGGTGAGTCCGACCAGGACGTAGTGGCGGCCGAATTCGAGGGCGACGCCCGCCCGAAACCAGTCCCCGAAGTACGAGAGGTACAGCCGGTAGGCGAGATAGAGCACCCCAAGACACAGAAACCAGTCGAGGGGACGCCTTCGGTCGTCCGCGCCTGCACCGAGCGCCAGCGCCAGCGGAATGCCGGCTGCGAGCATTAGCGACCCACCATAGCCCCCGGCGATATTGAATGAGAGCAGGAGCGCCATCACCCCGAGCAAGACCGGAGCCGCCGTGCCAAAGCGACGGTTCGGGTTGGAGGCGGCCGTCGCCGCGACCAAGATGAAAGTCAACCACCCCAGCAGCACCAGAGAGGTGATCTCCGGGCCGAGGGAGATGTGCTCATAGCGGAACAGCAGGCTTCGGTGGAGCAGGCACCCGGCGGCCGCGAGCGCCACCGCCACTCCGGCAATGCCCCATCGCGCCAGCCGCGTTCGTCCCAGGAGCAATGCCCCCACCACGGCCCCCAGCAGGCCGGCCGCGGCCGGAAGCGTGGGCAACGGCCAGTAGATCCGCTCCGGCGCAAGCGAATAACGGGCCTCGCCTAGAAGCGAGCCGAATCCGAAGACTGCAGCGGCGAGTGGGAACAGCGTGATAGAGCGGTCGTCCGTTGACCACAGCAGCGGCGTCACGACCAGAAAGGCGCCGACCATGCCGCCGAGCAGAGCGTACTGGGGATCGGCGCGATAGATCGTCTGAGTCACCGCCACCCAGATGACCGCGATGCCGCAGGCCGCGGCAGTAGCGCAGATGCGCGATCCCGCACTCTCGGACGGTCGGGATACGCGGTGGACGACGATGGCCGCCAGCGCGGCGGCCGCGCCCAATAGGACGCCATATCCCATCTCCCCGCCTGGAGAGAACGGCGCGCGCGGGCAGGCACACGACGAACGCGACGATGGCCAGGGCCAGGCCCGCGAGAATACTCCTCCACACCGACGGGCCGGGGCCGGATTCTCCCTCTCGGAGCAGGCGGCTCGGCGCCATGCCGCCAATGGTGACAACTACGCCCAGCAGCAACACCGACGACCAGTACCACGTCATGGACGTCTCCCTCTGTCCGCTGTCTTGCCACCGAAGGCCAGCGCATTATGACTCATTCCCGCCTGTTGGACAACCGTCTCCTTGTCATCCCTCCGGCCCTGGCTGCCGCAGCCACTCGCCCCAGGCCCGCGAGGCGGGGGCACAAGGGTTGGACACGCAAAGAGAGGGGGCGTTCCGCTCACACCAAGACATGAAGACAGCGGGACCGCGCCGGAAGGCAGGAAAGGCGTGGTCCCGCTGTCTTGGCTAGATGCTGAGAGGCGAGTCTAGGGATTCTGGATACTGTCCGAAGTCTCGTGGTTGTCGCCGGAGGAGTAGGGATACCCGGACTTGGTGAGATTGTCCACCGTACACGTGAAGGTGCCGCCGTCCGCATTCACCGGCGAGGTGAACACCACCTGTCCGTTGCTGTCCGTAACACCTGAGTCGTTCCCGGATACGCACCCCGACCAGGTGATCTCCACCGTCACCCCCTCCAGGACCGCACAGTCCTGGTCGTGGACGGTGATGGTGGCGTCCGCATAGTAGCCCCGGCCGCTCGGCTTGCCGGTGCCCTTGTACTGGCCCACCAGGTCGATCGCGCCCACGTGGCAGGAGGTCTGGGGCTGCTCGGAGACCGTGATGTAATCCGGCTTGGTCTCCGTGTCCGAGCCCTCCGCGTTGGCTGCCGTCAGGCTGACCGTGTAGGAGCCGACGCTGGTGTACTCGTGGCTGGGGTTCTGGGCGGTGGAAGTGCCGGAGTCTCCGAAGTCCCAGGACCACGAGGTGGGGCTGCCGCCAGAGGTGTCGGTGAACTCCACCGTCAGCGGCGCGGAGCCGCTGGTTGGGGAGCCCGTGAAATTGGCCGCCGGGGGCTGGGGGCCGCTCGCATACTCATAGGCCCCTATGTCCGGAGCCGAGCCGTCGTAGTCCAGAGTAACGGGATCGTTGTCCGCCCAGGAGATGCTGGACGAGACCTCAATCTCGTTGTTGGCGTAGTCCACGCTCACGATGGTGGCCTGCTGGCCGCCCACGCGGATCACGTCCGGGTCCACCAACCCCTTTCCGTCGGAGAAGTAGAGGGCATCGGCGACGGGGATGGTGGTGCCGGAGCCGGAGGAAGTGGTGTGGGTGAGGGGGCCGCCCGCGTCAATGCAGGGGCTGTCGGACTGGAGCGTGAAATCCCCGTTGTCTGGGTCCACCATCTTCGGGTTGGCTTCGATGTTGTCGGAGGCATAGTCGGGGAACGCTGTCTCATACTCCGCCAGCGTGTACTCCTGCTCCAGGTTGAGGGAGGAGAAGAGTTTCTGGCCGGGGGCGGTGTAGTAGAGGAGGTTGTAGTAGAACCCCGCGTCAGAGGGGAGCGGGTTCCAGTTGAAGGCTACCTGGACGCTTTCGGTCATGTCGCCGCCATCGGTGAGGGTGGCTTTGTTCAGGTAGATGATGTTGTTCTTGAAGAGGTTGTCGCCGAAGGCGGCATTGGCGTCGTAATGGCTGAAGAAGATGCCCACGGCCTCCGGCAAGTAGCCGTTCTTGTAGAAGGTGTTGTGATAGAAGCGGTTGTGCTCGTCATACTGCGCGTCTGGGTCGTCCCACGTCGAGAGGACCACGCCGAAGCCGCAGTCGTGGAACACGTTCCGGCGCACGACGCAGTAGTTTCCCAGCCACTGGATGCCTGCGAACGCCTGGTTCGAACCCGCAGCCAGGGCGAATTCGTTGTTCTCGATCACAACGTGCTCGCTCTTGCGGAAGGGACCGGACCACTCGCTGTCATAGGTGCTGGTCACCTCCATGCACTTCTGATCCGGGTTGGAGAAGTAGTTGTTGCGGACCACCGAGTCATGCACCCCCGCCAGCAAGATGCATTCGTGGGCGCACGCACCGAAGGTGTTGTTCTCGATGAGGACGTTGTCAATCGCCATCATGTGGATGCTGTCCTCACCCCCGGAGTAGGAGCAGTTCGCAATGTAGATGTCGCTGCCCCCCTTGAACCAGGAGGCCTCGTAGGCTCCCGCGTTGGTGAAGGTGCAGTTGATGAAGGTGAGGTGGCTGGCGCCGTCGTTCGCCACCACCCACCAGTACACATTGTCAACGGAGATGCCGTCGAAGACTAGGTATGAGTTGTCGGGGATATAGATTCCCTCAGTCATACCCTGCAACAGGGGCGTCTCGCCGCTGGCCGCCTGGTAGGTGATGGGAGAGCCAGCCGTCCCGGAGTTGGCCGGAGCGATGCCGTCGGTGTAGGTCCCGCCGTGGAGAATGGCGGTGTCGCCTGCCTGCAGGTTTGCATTCGCCGTGGGCAGATCCCACGGGTCGCCCGCCGAGCCGTCGCCTGACGACGAGCCGTTCGGGGCGACATGGTAGGTGGCCGCCAATACTGCCGAGCAACTGCATAGGGCGGCCGTCAACAGGAGTAACAGCAGAGTCACGCCGATGCTGCGCATACGTGTCACGTCTTCACTACCCCCTTCCTAGTTTCTCGTCCCGCGTCTCGGGCGCTGTGCTTTTCCCCTTCACCTCCCTCCTCGGCCGGAGCCTCGACTACGCGACACCTTGCCAGTCCAGCGCCCGCGATACGATCGACTACGGGCATATCTATCATACGTAGCGCGCATCGCCGCGGCGTGTATAATCATACTGCATATGTGTTCAATCGGACTGCATCTCCTCACATCGGCAGGATGCCCGCGGCGCGATGGTGAAGCGAGACGGGGGGCAAATGCCATGCAGCGAAAGGATGATGCGGTGACCTTATCAGTGGATAAATGGGTGGACTCTCACGTTCATCCGGGAACGGACGAAGGAGACGATTTGGACGAGTTGGCGAAAGGTCTTCGCGATGTGTTCGACCGGGAGGAAGTGGATCTCCGTTTCATTTCCTCCCCTGGGGGAAGTTGGCTGGATCGAGTAGCGGATTCCGAGGAGGGCGTTGCCGAGGCGCACGACCTGCTCAATCAACTGGTGAAGCGCTTCCCCAATCGCATGTATGGGAGTTGCATGGTCAATCCGCACTACCTGGACGCGTCGCTCGCGGTCATGGAGCAGTGTTTCGAGGAATGGGGCTTCGTCCAACTGGGGGAGTTGGTCACGTACATGATGAACTACAACATGAACACTCCCGAGATGGAACGGATCGTTCGCAAGGCCGTGGAATACCGCGTTCCCATCCACGTACACGTCTCCACGAGCAACATGAAACCGCAGGGACATTTCGCCTCCGGGGAGGAGGAACTGGAGGACATGCTGGCGCTGGTGGACCGCGTCCCCGAGGGCAAGTACATCATCGCCCACGGAATCGGGGCTCCGCTGATCCACCCTCCGGTGATCGAGACCTACCTCGGCATGATCGAGCGCAGGTACGGAAAGTGGCCGGACAACCTGTGGATCGAGATCATGCATTTCCACGCAGAGGGGGTTAAGGTGGCATTGCAACACATTCCCGCCGCGAGGATGCTGGCCGGGACCGACTGGACCCCCTCCCCGGAGCCGCCCTATCCGGCCTATGGCTCGGTCTTCGGGCCGGCCGAGGAAGAGCAGCCGTATCCCCCCTGTGTCGCCTCGCTGGTAGGATATCTCGTGGAGGCCGGGGCGGACGAGGCCGCAGTCAAGCGAATCGCGTGGCAGAACGCGTTCGAGATTTTCGGGCTCAAAGGATGAAGCGGGAAACTAGCGCAGGTCCTCGCGGTGCTGTTTGATGAACAGGGCCCGCAGATTCCCGTCCCAAGGGTCTACGTAGCGGCGGTTGAGGTCAATCTCGGCCACTGCGATGCCCCCCTCACTGGCATCCGCCTTCCACGCCTCGGCCAGCACCTTGCCGGTCGGATCGATGATCCAACTCGGCACATCGTATCCCGAGGTCACCAGGAACACGTGGTTCTCGATCGCCCGCGCCTTTATCAGCGTCCTGTCGCCGCCCCAGATGGGAACTATGATCAATTCCGCTCCCTTGAGCGCCATCAGTTCCGCCGGCTCCACGTACTGGACATCCCAGCAGATCATCATGCCGACCTTGCCGAAATCCGTGTCGAAGACAGGCGCCTCCTGGCCTGAGGTGACCCCTCCCTCGATCTCCTCGGCCGGAATGTACAACTTGCGGTACTTGCCCACCAGTTTGCCGGTGCGGTCGAGGAGAATGGCGGTGTTGTATACCCCGCGGCCGTCGCGCTCGTTGTAGCAGGCTTCGATATAGCACTGATACTTCTTCGCCATTTCCCCCAGCAGGCGGGAGGTGGGCCCGGGGATGGGCTCGGCCGCCTGGACATAAGTGAGCGGAGAATCGACCATGGTGATGCCCTCCGGCAGGCAGATGAGGTCCGGCTTCTCCCGGGCCGCCCGCGCGATCCACTCGCAGAACTCGCGGAGATTCTCGTCGGCGGAGGCGCTGCCGTCGGGATGACGATACTGGGGACGATAGTGGATGGTGGCGACTTTCACGATGCGCGGGGCGGGCGGTTCGATCTCTGCGAACCTGACATCATCCCACCACACCGTGCCACCCGGGCTCCACCCGAAGAAGAGTTCCAGCCGCACCGCGGTGGCGCCGTCGGGCGCGGGCGCTTCGGCCCACACATGCCTCCACCCGCCTCCCGCGTCCTCCGTGTGGTAGACGTACTCGGCCGGGCCGACCCGCTCGTCGTCCCCGTCGCGCCAGTTCAGCCTGGCCGTTACCGTCTGGCGCTCGTTCTTCACTTCCTTGGTCAGGTAGTAGGCATCGAAACGATACCAGCTTCCGGGCGTGATGCCTTTCTGCGCAAAGGTCCATCCGCCGTACTGCACCCGCTCCTTGCACTCGATGCGCAGCGAGCCGTCCCCGCCGGTGCGGGAAACATGAGGATCCACCGCGCACGTGGGCAGGATCTCATCCCGTGCGGCGCTCGGCCGCCAGTGCTGCTGGCACGTCGAGAACGATGTTTGGCTGAGCATGATTTCCCTCGCGTTGTCCGCCGTCGCAGGCGCACTCACCATCGGCACCACGAGCAGCAGCAATAGCAGTGGTAGATATCTCATCGGCCTCTCACCTCCCATTCGCAACTTCCGATACTCCCCGCGGATGCCCCGGGTTTCCTGGGCGCAGGCGATTTATTGCCAGGCGGAAAGCTGCATGTGCAGACCCAGCAAGGGGTCCAACAGACTGCGCACGCCGAAGATGAAGAAGTGCCCCAGGATCATCCCGAGGAAGGCGGGGCGGATTTGCCGGTAGAGCCGCAGGCCTCCGAACCGCCTAATAAGCGTTACCAAGAGCCAGGCGATGAACGCGTTGGTCCAGATGCGGGCGTTCATGAAGTAGGTGTCGCTCATCACCAGTCCCAGGGGACTGATGCCCCACCAGAGGAAGTTGACATGGAGCCAGTTGAGGGCGAGCATGAGGGCCGCGCCGCAGAGCAGTCCCAGGGGCATGAAGGGCGTGGTGCCGCGCGGCATCTGCAGGTTTGCCACCAATTCGTTCAGGGCATATGTCTGCCGGTCCTGGAACTGCCAGGTGTCGAACCGGAACGCCCCGTGGCTGTAGCCTGCGTGGATGGCGGTCCAGGGGGCGACGAGCAACATCAACAGAACGGACAACAG
The DNA here is from genome assembly GCA_029821235.1 of Candidatus Hebobacteria bacterium. Classification (GTDB taxonomy): domain Bacteria; phylum Armatimonadota; class Hebobacteria; order Hebobacterales; family Hebobacteraceae; genus S016-27. Next base: position 8,777 of record JALGTT010000007.1, read on the forward strand.
CAGAGCCCACCCGAGCAAACGTCCCGGCAGCCGCGCGGAGTGGCCGATCTTGAGGTCGTTCATGGCGAAGTGGAAGAAGTTGACCTTCCACGAGAGCATGAACGTCGTCTCCAGGAAAGTCATCATCGTCAGGGAGGTGCTCGAGAACCGCGCGGTGCCCGCCAGGCCGGTTACCATTCGGCTGGGTGTGAGCCCGATGTCCGGCGCGAAGATGCCGCCCGCGCATACCAGCCGGCCGACCACCAGCGAGAAGGCTCCGTAGATACCCATCAGGGCGAGGAAGGCCCAGAGTTCCATGCCGGTTCTGCGGGCCCAGAGGATGCAGATGGTCAGGCCCAGGACCATACCCAACGCCGCAGTCCGGGGAGAGATGGGGCTCAGCGCGTCGTCCGCGGGCCCGCGTCCGACCAGGCTGCGGAAGGCGGCGGCGATGCGCTTCCGGGACTGCCATACCAGGATGGCCGCCAGCATCAGGCCCGCGCCCGCGCTCTGATACTGCACGAACGCTCGGGGGCTGAATATGCTGGCGCTCACCCCCTCCTGGCCGAAGCCCAGGGCCGCGAAGAATAGCAACTGCACCCGGTTGACCAGGAAGAAGAGCCAGAAACTGAGGGCGACCTCCGCAGGAACGAGCGCCATGATGCCAATGGTCTCAAAGCCGATGTACACCGTCGTATCGGAGATCGCGCTCCACGGCAGCGACCGCCCGAAGAGAGTGCCCAGGGGCCAATAGAGGGAGCTGTAGGGCACGGCAGGGCTGAGGGTGTGGGCCATCTGGAGAAGGGACTTCGAGATGGGCAGGGCGGCGCCAATCCACAAGAAGGGACTGCGCAAGATGGAACGCTGAGTGGAGGGATCGGCGTCCTTCGCGATGGCCAGCGGCAGTGCGGTGAGCGGGAATTCGAGGCGTTGGCCCTCGATCCAGTCTCGTCGTATCAGCGCTGCGAGCGAGAAAGCGGCCATGTAGGCGCCGAAGGCGAAGACGGACCACGAGAGGACCGGCGGGATCCACAATCGGTAGGGGAACGGCGCGCCCGGCGGCGCCCCCTCGTAGAACCAGTTGATTGCCTCCCGCTGGTGGAGCATCATCCACGGCGGAACATCGGGGAAGATGAGTTCGGCCCAGCGGTTTCCGGGGGAGGCGAAGAAGGGAGGGTGAACGGCATTCGCGATCACATAGCCGAACAGACCCTCGTTGGACAGGGCGGCGGAGAGGGCCATCATCGCGTACACGAGCAGCAGCTCGGGCCCGGTCAACGCCCACTCCGGCCGGTATCGCCGCAGAGTCAGGTTGATGGGCCAGGCCAACAGGCAGAGAAGGAACACCGGGCCGAGGGCAAGCGGACGAAAGGCCCAGTCGTACTTGTTGAGGCAGAAGTTGACGTAGGGTATCAGGAAGGCAAGCGCGATCACCAGCGCCAGCCCGACCACCAGGGCGCGAGGACGCGGGCGCGTCAGTTGTACCTTGGCAGATGAGTTGGCCGGAGGCCCGCTTCTGCTAGCGTGCTGTTCGGACATCGCGGTTCAGGACACCCTCTGACGGAATTGATGCCTCACCGCGCGCCTCCTGTCCCATCCGCCTTGCGCGTCAAACTCGCTCCTCCCAGGCGGACACCATCCAGATCCCACGACCCGGCGGAGACATCGCCGGTCACCTCGAAGTCGCCGATGCGCAGGGGCCCGGCCGCGTCGGCGTCGGTGCGAAAGACCACGAGATGGCGCTTCCCTTGGGAGGTCACCTCGGCCCCGAGATATCCCTCCCCGGAAACGATCTTCACCTGCCGCGACTGGCTATCCCGATCGCTCCGGTAGGGCAGCAGAACGGTCAGGAAGCGGCACAACTTGGCCGGCTCGGTAGTCTCGGCAGTCAGGTGCCACTGATTCGGGTACTCGCCCTCGGGAGGCACGGTGAACTGGTCCGTCTGGGAAAACCTCAAGCCCTGGGGGGTGAGGAACAGCACGTCGAGGCGCGCGTCGCCGCGGCTGATCTGGACCATCTGGGCATCCGGGTCCACGCGCATTTCCTCCAGCGCGTGCAGCCACCACTGATATGTGGACTGCTTTGGGCTGACGAGGTCGTCGTAGATGAAGACAATGGGGTCCATCTCCTCATCGAGCGGCCGGAGATAGAAGACGTGCCGGTCGAACTTGAGCAAGCGTCCGCCATAGGCGGCGCTGGCGTCGCCGAGCGCGTAGTGACAGTAGTCGTCGGTCTCGAACTGCACGATGCGGCCCTTGGCATTCCAGTCGCGGATCTCCTGGCCCTCGCCGTCCACGCCGATGCAGTTGGCGGCCTTCGTCTGCCAGGTCCAGTGCCTGTGGTGCCCCACTCCATAGGAGGTGTAGTAGCCGGAGGCGATCGCCAGCGGCTCACCATAGGCGTGGAGTATGAAGGCGTTCTGATCCGCGTAGGAGTGGCTGATGGAGCCGAAGGGAGAACTCCGCAGCATCACGTGCACGTTGCTCTCGCCGTCGGCGAGGTTGCTGTGCATGCAGGCGAGGCCCACGTCGTAGAAGCATCGGGCCTGGGGAAGGTCGGTCGGCGCCTTCCCCTCCACCTCGTGGCCGTAGGACAGGAATGCCTCCAGTCCGGAGGGCCCGAAGCCCTGTTCGTCGGCATACCATTTCAGATAGGGGTCCTTCAACACCTGCGCCAGGTTCCACATCGTCTCTCCGGCGGCCGGAGGGCCCTCCTGCCCATCGCCGAAGGGCGACATCTTGCTGTAGGGTGGATTGTCGTAGAGTTTGTAGTAGCCGGTCCGACGCACCCAATCTCGTTGCTGGATGGGCATCCCAGTCGCCTGCTCGACGAGCCCGAAGGAGCGCAAGAACCTCTCCGTGCTCCACTGCCAGTAACTGGGGCCCTCGCACCATCCTCCATCGTGCCCGCCGTAGGGCGGGTAGAAAGGCGCCCACAGCATCGCCAGGCAGTACTCCAGCCATTCGTCCACTTCCACCTCTCCGGCCATGGCGATGGAGGCCTCGGTGAGATACCCCAGGTAGTAGTCCATCGCGTGGCTGTCGAACGGCTCCACCTCGAAGGGCAGTATCCTCAATCCCAGGTAGAGTTGGCGCATGCGAACGGCCAGACACTGCCGACACTGCTCGCGCTCCTCCTCGCTCAGCAGGTCGTACACATAATCATACACCCGTGCACAGTAGCCGGGCAGCCAACTGCCGATCTCGTCGTTGTGCCCGAGGCTGGTGCTGCCGTTGGGGTCCCAGGAGATGAGGTGGAGAAGACGCCGTTTCGCCTCCAGACCGTACTTGCGGTCCCCCGTGATCAGATAGGCCTCCGCACAGTCCTCCATGTCCCACATCACCGGGCGAATGGTGCGGTACGCCCTTCCGTATGCCTTGTTCCATTCCGCCTGGTAGGCCGGCTGGGGGAGGAAGTCGGGCTCGGGGAGGAGGTCTTCGCCGATGAGGCCGTCACAATACCGACGCACGCTGTCGGCCTCATCCTTGAGCGTAGTCCGGGCCAACTCTCGGAGATGGGGTAGATCCTCCTTCGTCACCAACAGCCTGGGATGAGACCTGCCTATGCGCGCGATCACCTCTGTCACGTCCGGAAAGGGCATCTTGACTGCATCCGGCTCTATGGAGAACTCGCAGGCCTGGCCGAAGACCAACCCCGCAGGCTCCCCCACGTCACACCCGTACCGCCAGTACCACTTGCCGGCCGACAGGACCTCGCTCGGGATGTGGATGGTCGTGGGCCGCGTGCTGTAGGAGAAAGTGACTTCGCTCTGGCCGATAGCAGGCTCCGTCACCGTGCGGTCGACCCAGGTCTTCCTGACCGTAACCGTCGAGGCATCCTGGAAGTCGGGGTCCTGAGAATACTGGAGCACGTAGTCATGGATCCCTTCCACCGGCAGCCAGACAAAGACCGGCGGATTTCTCTTCAGGCGTTGTCCGTGCGCGGGAGCCCGCGACACCTCGTATGCCTCCGGTCGACGGTCGAGACTGCGCGCGGCTTGGCTTATCATGTTACTCATCTCTCTTTCATTGCTACGGGCCGGCTGACTTCCCCACAGAACCAGCAGCGCACAGCAAGTGGCAATCACGGACGCCCTGCGTTGGCAGCCCGGCATCCCAGTCATCGGCCTCCAGTGTAGTCATGCCCCAGCGTAGTGCATGCTGCTGTCACGTCGAGGCCGCACATCGCTTTTCGCCACCCTTCCCTGACAGGGTCGAGGCCTCATCTCGATCCGCCAGCTCAGGAATCCTTGCTTCTGGACGGACACCGTACTTCGGGGCACAGCCGAGACATCCCCGGCCGCCTCGAAACTGCCAATGTGCAAGCGTCGAGCCGCCCCGGCATCTATGCGGAAGACCACAACCTGCGGGCAATTCCACGGCCACGCCTCGAGCATGCAGGACGCCCTGATGACAACCGTTCTCAGCCCAATTGTCCTGCCTATTTCATGATACGCCACCTTGCCATGGGTTTCGTTTGTACTACTGCACTGGATTTGTGTATAATACTACTATACTCGGCGCGTGCCCCCTCGGCCGCGGGAGGGGCTGCTCTGCAACGAGAGAGGCAACAGAGAGCAGGCAGCGGGGACGGTTTCGCGGAATTGCGAGTTCCCTGCAGTGGCAGCGGAGATGAGAGATGACCACACACTCGTTTGACAGACCGCGGCTGGAGCGTGCCCCCGAGAGTTTCGTGAGAGGGGAGGGGGTGCACGCCATCAACGCCATTGCCGATCCTCCAACCCCCTTCGACATCCACATGCACCCCGAGGTGGAAATCGGTCTCGTATTCGAGGGGATCGAGGAAGTGCACTTCAGCGAATACGTACATACCTGCCGCCGGGGGGACGTGTGGCTCTGCGCCCCGTGGGAGCCGCACGCATGGCAGGTGCAGGCTCCGAACACTACCAACTTGGTGCTCATCTTCCCCCCGGATTTCATAGGCGAGGAATTGGTCGGGCCGGTGCCATGGCTCACGATCTTCTCCCTGCCCCCGCAGTTGCGGCCCCGCGTCCGGTGCGAAAAGACCCGCCAGCGCGTGCTGGAAGCCGCCGAGACGATTCGCCTCGAAATCACCGAGAGAGCGCCATTCTGGGAGAGGTCGGTGCGGCTGGAGGCGCTGCGGATCATGAACGAGTTGGTGCGCATAGACGACGGCACCGCCGCCATCGCAGACCGGCCGAATGCCAGGCTTGCGAGTATGTCCCAACTGATGCCGGCCTTCGCCCTGGTCCATTCCCTGCCCTGGCGCAGGGTGTCGGCGAAGGAAGCAGCCTCCGCCTGCGGCCTCAGCATCTCGCGGTTCCACTACCTCTTCGCCAGGGTCGTGGGCATGGGGTTCGGCCAATTCGGCATCCGCGCCCGCCTCGCCTTCGCCGCCAATCTGCTGGTCAAGAGCGATAAGACGCTCTCGGACATCGCCTCCGAGAGCGGCTTCGTGGACCATTCCCACCTGCACCGAGTGTTTGTCAAGCAGTATGGTTGCACGCCGACAGAGTTTCGCTCCCGCCGTCGGCGCGAGGAGGGGCAGACCGCCGCCGGCGGTGGGGACCGCGCAAAGTCCTGAACGAAGGCGCCGGCGGATGCAGGGGCGATTGACTAAAGGCTATTTCATAACCTCTTCTCAGCAGATGTACATGCTTTCAGAGCCGTTTAGAGCACCCTGTCTTGTTGCATAGCCCAGCCAGATGGGGTTATGAAATAGCCTCTACGGACTCCGGGGGTTTTGCAGGCGGATCCGCGCGTACGAGAGAGTGTTGCCTCCGCCCGCCTGTGTCCCATAGATGTCGAGCACCCGCGACCGCGGCGATCCCGAGCGCCAGGTCGCGGTGAAGAAGCGGGTGAACGGCCGCTTCAACGGCACCACTGCCGCGGGGCTTTGCCGGCCGTCCGGGAGGATTTCGAGGATGCGGTTCTCCGACACCTCCCGGCCGCTCTCATCGGTGCCGTCTACGTAGTAGAACACATAGAGACGTCCCTCGCCGTCCACCTGGAAGCGTCCGGTCTCCGGGATGATGTTGGACTCACCCTCTTTCGCCAGATGGAGCGGCCGCTTGAGGACGATCCGCCCGTCCTCGATGACCGCGTACATCAGCGCGTGGGACTGTTTCTCGCCCGGGAAAAACTTGTCACGCAGTCGCTCGTCGAGGGCCCTCTCCGTCCACAGCAGGTGAACCGCGCCCTCGTCATCCACCCACAGGTCGCACGGGAAGATGTGCCCGCAGGTCTTGTCCCTGCTGGCCACCTCGATCCAGTCGTGGAATCCGCCCGCGGTGATGTCATCGCTCCAGGTGAAGAACAGGCGCCGGAAGTCGTAATCCCATTCCCGTCCGGTCAATTTCCGCTTGTACTCGCGCCACTCGGGATAGGGCTCCACTATGTCGCTGACCCCGCAGAAGTAGACGGCCCGGTTCTTCAACGCCACCAAGGGGTAGCACACGCGGATGGGCTGAGGCTTCGGGTACTCGCCTCCCCAGGGCCACTTCAGTTGCCCGTGCGCGGACCAGCGGCCGGCGCGGTCCCGGAAGGTCCATTCCGTGTGCGTGTAGCCCACGTTCTGGAAGAGCACCAACTCCTTGCGCGCTGCGTCGGCGGCGAAACTTCGGTAGGAGTGCTCGCTGAATGGCGGCTCATCCTCCCAGGCGGGCACCATCGTCTTGGGTTTGGCGTCCGGCGCGGAGGCCGAGAAGGCGTGGATCTCGGGCCTGGCGGGGCCATTCCTCTCCTCGGGACCCGTCAGAGTCGGGTTGTCCGAGAGGAAGAGCGCGCCATCCTGGAAACAGGCCAGCGGACACGGCTCCCGCGTCCGGCCCTCGCCGCGCGCCACCTGCTTCCAACCCTCTTCCGTCCGCCTGAAGAGCAGCCATCGCACATTGTTGAGGGGCTTCGCCTCCGGCAGTGTCTCGATGCCGCTGATGAAGACATCATCCCCGATGCGGACGATGCAGCTCGACCCATAGCACCACAGCGGCCCCGCGCCGTTGTCGGCCTCCTGGAAGGTGTAGACTTCCTCTTCGACTTCCACGCGCGCGGCCGGCGGCATCGCTCCGTTCTCCTTTTCCCCGCCGCGGCACGAACTGAACGGGACCAGCAGCATCACACACAACGCCACCATATGCCGCAGCATGTCAATCCTCCCTTGGCGACACCCGGTTCCACAGATATGTCCGCCATTCCGCCGCGGCGGCCGGCATCCTTCCCCAGGTCGCATGTGGTGTAACTTTCAAGAGTGAACGCAAATGTAACTCCAAAGGTGAACGCCAAGCACTGGCAGGAGAGGGCAGCGGGGGAGGAGCCGCGGGTGGCCGTGCGGCTTCGCCTCATCGAGGGAGCCAGACGAAAGCAGGTAACGGGGGTGCCGCGCCGACTACCCTCCCGGCGCGGGTCTCTCCGCCCGGCACCCTGGCACGCCCAACTTGTCGAGCACCCACACCATGGGGCACCAGTCCGTGAAGGCCGACTGGAGCAGGTTCAGCCCGACGAGCGCGGTGAGGATCAGCCAGCGCGGACTCACGAACTGCGCGAGCGGCACGCTGCCCAACACGACGATGCCTCCGATGAGACGGAGCCAACGTTCACGGTGCATGGGTCATCCCTCCGGCGATTCTTCCGGCTGCGCTTCGGTGGCGGCGCTCCAACTCTGCCCGACGATCTGCCCGCTGGCGAGGTACAGGTCCACGATCGCCGTCGTGCGGTCATAGCCCGCCCCCTCCTCATCGGCCCGGGCCTTGGCGAGGGCGGCCTGGGCCTGGAGCACGTCGAGCATGGGAGTGATCCCGTTCCGATATCCCACCAGAGCCAGCCTCCACGCCTCCTCGGCCGCTTCGGCGGCCTCCGCCGCGTCGCTCCAGGTTCGCGCCGGCCGCGTCGCGCTCGCCGCGTGCCCTCGCCTCCATGGCCTCCAGCGCGCCGCGCCATCCTTCCAAACCTGCCAATGGGAGTTTTCCTGTACGACCCCCGCCCTTGTCCCGACTTTCGGCGATTGTGCGACTACGTTACCGTTGTGGTGGCGCCATCCGCACTCAACTCGTTTTCCGGATACGCCTCCGTCCGCATCCTCCCCCCGGCCGGAGTTCAGTCGTCCTCTTCCCCGCCCATCTGGAAGATCAAGCACTGGGGCCGAAACCGGCAGTAGCCCTCGGGGTGCGGGCAGCGGGCACACTCGTCGCAGTAATCGATCGAGAACTTCGCGCACCTCCAGCGGGCCTCCCGGTCCGGGTGGTTCACACAAGTCGTTCTCGTGGCTCCCTTTGTCGGTCGTGTGGTGCTCAACTGAGTTCGCCTCCGCCGGCCCCTGATTCGGTGTCGGCCCCGTGGGGTGCCCGCCTACAGGTTGCACACCCCGCTGGTGCAGGTGGGACACGAACTCGCGCCGCCCTCCTCCTTGCGGATGCTGGCGACCACAGACATCAACTTGCGCGCCGACCGAGACCCGCAGCCGGGGCACTCCTGCGCGCTCTTCGCCTCCCGGAAGGAGACCAGTTTCTCGAATCGCCTGCCGCAATCTCGGCATTCATACTCGTAGAGCGGCATCCATCTTCCTCCTTTCGCGGCGGGCCGCGCCGGGGCCCTCAGGCCGCCATTTGCTTGTCGGCGAGGCCCTCGATCAGACTTCTCGCCCGTCGGATCATGTCCGCGATGCGCCTGTCGGTGAGTTGATAGCACACGCGCTTCCCCTGGCGGACGGGCACCACCAACCCCCGGTCGCGGAGGATGGCGAGGTGCTGCGAGATGTTCGCCTGGCGGCAATCGAGTTCGGTCTCTATCTCCGAGACACAGCATTCCCCGGAGGCGATCCTCTCCATGATCCGCAGGCGAGTCGGGTGTCCTAGGGCCTTGAAAAAGGCTGCGAGGCGCATCTCGTTCATGATTTCCATCATCCTGGACGTCGGATATGCTATGCGAATATATGCATACCCTAAACCGGGGCGCTTGTCAAGGGGATTCTCGGAGATTTGTGCAATCAGGCCGCGCGGAGCAGGGCCAGGCACAGCCTCGCCCGCGCCCCGCGGCTAGCGCGCGCCGGCTCTGACTCCATATTGAATGTCGGGAGCGCCGCTTTGGTGGGCCCCCATATCGGGGTGTTCGCTCCCATCACAGAAGTTGGGTATGCGAACCCCGGCCCGATAGCCCTTGCTCTCGGGGGAGAGCTGGAAGTTGCCCTCGCGGTCGAAGCCGAACCCGGGGCCGTAGATGGGCGTTCCCTTCACCCCGTGCGCCTCATGACTCTCCGGATAATCGCCGCTACACAGGTCGTAGTCGAAATCAACGTCAGTATTGTGTGGATTGGTGGCGATGGACGGAACGCCCGGGCGGGCGTGCAGGAGGTTGTTCCGGGTGACGCAGTGGCGAATCTCATCTCCTCCCCAGTCGGGAGAGTTCGCGCCCAGGCCCCCGGCTCCCTCCCCGTTGGGCTGCAACACGGTGTTATTGAAGAGATACGTGTGGCCCGTCATCCACGAAGCGTCGCCCGCGTATCCCATCTTCATGAAGCCCCCGTACTGCCCGTAGATGCTCTCCGGGGGGCTGTAGCACCGGCCGGAGACATTCTGCCAAACGTACAAGGGGCCGATGGAGACCGAAGCGTTGGCGATGGGCAGATAGACCTCCTCGAGATAGTTGTTCCAGATGCGCACGTTTCTGTCGCCGCCCTCCGCTTCGATTCCGTCGTCCCAGCAGTTGGCCAGGTAATTGCCGTAGATGTCCGAATCCGCGCCCGGGAATCCGCGATAACTGCTGTTCCAGCCGAACCCGAGGATGTCGTTGAAGTAGTGGCCGGGCGAGGAGAAGATCTCGTTGTAGCGGATTACGTGGTTCCCCGCGCTCTCCTCGAAGGCGATGCCATGAGGTCCCTCCGGATGGTACATGTCGTCGCTGTCCAGCGGCGTCCAACTGGCGTTGACGGGGTTCTTCTGCCCCCAGTGGTTGGCCCCGCTGCGGGGATCGTGGATGCGGCAGCGCTGGACGACAACGCGCGTCAAACTGTGCGAAGTGGAGTACACGCCGGCCTGATAGTCCATCCCATAGCCGTATTTCGTGATTTCCCCCCAGCCGCTGATGTCGCAGTCCTCGATCACCACATCGTGACAATCGTAGAGCCGGATGCCGCACTTCTTCGCGTTCTTCAGCGTGAACCCGCGGATGATGACGTAGTTGGCCCGCACCTCTATGCAGTAGTCGGCTTTGTCGTCCACATCAATCGTCGCTCCCCTGCCGTCAACGAGGAGATATCCGTCCGGCCGGCCGGAGGTGGTGAGGGTGAGCGTGGAGTCCATGTCGCCCACCCTTACCGTCTCGCCCACGGGGAAATCATCGCTCCAGGTGTTGGCGGAGAACTCGGCAGTGGTGGAGGTGCCCTCCAGGGTGAGCCGTATGTCATACGCCGTCCCCGGCGCCAGGTTGACGATGCTGCCCCGGTAATCGGCCAGGTCCTCGTCGGTGCCTGCGATAGGGTTGTACTTCATGGGAAGGCCCTGCTTCCACTCGCCCGCCCCTTCCTCGCGGTATTCCACCAGCACGGCCTTGTCGGCGCACCCGCCCGCGGGCGACCAGTAGACGCCTATGCACTCGAAAGTGGGGACCGCGGTCGGCGCGGAGACCTGCGAGGGAGCCGCGGCACATGCTGAGGCGAGCAAGAATGAGATCAGAAGACACAACAAGCATCTCTCGCGCATCGGATTTCCTGCCTCTCAGTTGGACTGCCGGCCGGCCATTGTCGTCGGCCAGCCGACTTCGTGTGTGACCGCGTTCCATGGTAGGCTGTACGCCCACACGCTGCCATCCCCTGCTCCGTGAGCGGCCGGGTCGGCTAAGTGCCTCCTCCTCGACCTGTGCCTCAACCGCGCCTTTCCGAGGGCTGAAGCGTGCCCACGCTATCTGATGAGCAACCTGCCAACCAGGGCGTCTGGACAAATTGGACATAGACATACCAAAGTATACTGAAGTATACTAAAGTACAGGAGGCGAGGACCATGCCGTCAGAGGTGATGACGGTTGAAGAACTTGCCGAATACCTGAAACTCGATCCACAGACCATCTACCGACGGTTCCGTCGCGGGCAGTTGCCCGGGGTCAGGATCGGCAGAGCCATCCGGTTCAAGCGAGATGTGATAGACAATTGGCTGCGCGTCACCTCCTATCGCTGGACGGCAAAGGACCGCGAGGAACTGCGGGAGTGGGCTGAGGCATTCGCCCGGGAACGAGCCATCCGTGAGCGGGATGTGACACAGGTTGTCCGCAGGCGCAGGCGGCGCGGGTGATGCGCGT
>JALGTT010000204.1 GCA_029821235.1 Candidatus Hebobacteria bacterium
CTCGTTGACGAGGCCGCGGCGGGCCGCTACATTGAGGGAGGCTGGAAGGACGCTGCCCAACGAGTTCGTCCAGCGCGGGGTTCACTTCGGGGAGGTGGACGAGATGCGCATATTCACCCTATTGATCGCATTGCTGGCTGTGAGCGGATGCGCCAAAGAGGCGCCGGTGCAGTCTTCGTCATCGCCGCCGTCGGCGCCGGTCGCCAAGGCGAGCAATCCGGTGAAGGTGTTGATGATAATCGCACACCAGGACTTCCGGGACGAGGAACTCACCGAGCCCAAGAACCTGTTGGAGCGGGCCGGACACACGGTGGTCATCGCCTCCTCCCGCGAGGGAACGGCAAAGGGCATGCTGGGGATGCGGGTGTCCGTGGACATGACTCTCAAGCAGGTCAATCCCGAGGAGTTCGGAGCGATCGTGTTCGTGGGCGGCACGGGAGCGCAGGAGTACTGGCACGATTCCACCGCGCAGGCGATCGCGCGGGAGGCGGTGGCGCAGGACAAAGTGCTGGGCGCGATCTGTCTCGCACCGGTAACCCTCGCCAACGCGGGGGTGCTGAAAGGCAAGCGCGCCACCGTTTGGGCCACCGAGAGAGACCGGCTGATGGCGCAGGGGGCCACCTACACCGGCGCCGACGTGGAGGTGGACGGCAAGATCATCACCGCCTCTGGGCCGGAGGCCGCGGAGCAATTCGGGCGCAGGCTGCTGCGGGCGCTGGACGAGCAGTAATCCCGGGTGGAGGGAGTCCCCTCTCCCTCCCGGACGGCGTTTGCTCCGTATCCGGATAGGAATTACCCACATGTCGCCGAATGTGCTCTACATGGTCCTCTCACTTTTCACCACCCAGCGCGCCCGCGAGGTCGCACGCGGTGCCGCGGGCGGGCGCGGGAGAGCACGATGAGCGGGGTGTGGACGGGAGTCGCCTTCGCCATCCTCGCGGCGCTTGGAAACGTCGCCGGCGGCGCTCTGGTGCTGCTCGGCAGGTCCTGGCCGATCAGACGCCTGAAGGCGTCGCTGGCCTTCGGAGGCGGGTTCATGCTCGCCGCGGCGCTGGTGGCGATGGCCCCCGAGAGCTTCGCGCTCACCCCCGCGGGGCCGGCCCTGGTGCTGGTCGGATACCTGGTGCTTCACTTCCTCGAACACGTGGTAGGCAAGCACTACCACTATGCGGGCGACCAGCACGGCACAGACCACATTCTCAGTTCCACGGTCACCAGCGCCATGCTCTTTGCCATGCTGGTGCACACCTTCTTCGACGGTGTTGCCATCGGTTCCGCGTTCTCGGCGGAGCGGGAAATCGGCATGGTGGTCTTTCTCTCGGTGCTCCTGCACAAGGTGCCGGCTGGCTTTGCAGTGAGCACGGTCGCCCTGGCGAGCGGGGCCACCCGCATGAGGGCCTTCGGCTTCGCGGCCCTCATCGGCCTGGGCACGGTGCTGGGGAGCATTGCGCTCACTGCGGCCGCCCCTGCCGCGCGGTATGCCCTGCCATTCTCCACCGGCGCGTTGATCCACGTGGCGGCCTCAGATCTCATCCCCGAAGTGAACGAGGGGGAAGGCTGGGCGATCACCATCTGGGTGGTAGTGGGGGGGCTGGCCTTCATCGTCGTCAAGCAACTGATGGGAGGGATCGGCTAGGCTCCCGCAGTCCTGAGCAGGCCGGCGGGCCGGAATCGCAAGGGAGGGGCCGCGGTCCGGCGAAGGGGTGGGGCGGGAGAGGCTCCCCCGGCTGGGCCGGGTCCTCGGACGAGGAGGTCTCTGCGATGAAGTTGGTAATCTGGACGGTGCTGGCGGCCCTGGCGGCGTTCCCCTGCTCGTGGGGAGCGGAGAAGCCCCCGACAGCCGCCCCACCCAATCTCTCCGCCTTGCTGGCCCGGAATCAACGCGACCTCGAGCGTAATACCGCCCTGGGCGCTGCGCTCACCATGCGCTCCGCCAGGCAGGGGGAACTGGAGGAACTCCAGAGATTGGCGGAGCGAGGACTCCGGGAGGCCGAGGAGGCCGTCCTGAAGCGCCCCGACAGCGCGCAGGCCTACTATCTGCTGGGGAGCTGGCTGCTCTACGGCTATCGGGTGAGGGAGGTGCGCAGCCTGGTGGTGGTTGGAGAAACCGCGACCACGCGCATCACCAAGCAGGTGACGCAGGGTCTTCGGGACGAGGTGGACGGAGGCATCAGCGCGCTGAAACGGGCCTGCGAATTGGAGCCGGACAACGCGCGGTACCTCATTGACTACGGGGCCGCGCTGCTGGACTGCGACCACCTGTCCGAGGCGCTGACGCATTTGAAGGCGGTGTGGCTGAAGGCGGACGGGTTTGCGCCGGCGGACAGGCTGCAGGTCGCCATTCTCCTCAGCCGGGTTCGGGAGGCCCAGGGAATGCTGGCCGATGCCCGGCAATGGGTGTACGCCGGCCTGGAGCGGGACCCGCGCAATGCCGCCGCGGTGCAGCACCTCCGCTGGCTGGACCGAGCCCTGCCGGAGGCCCAGGCGGCCGCCGCGGAGGCTCAACGCGCCGCCGAGGCCGCCGCGGAAGCGGAGGCCGAAGCCGAGGCCGAGGCGGAGGCGGCCGCGGCGGAGGAGGAACCTGCCCAAGGCGGCGAGGAGGCCGCGGAACAGGAGGCGCTGCCATGACGAGGACCGCACTATGGACAGCATTGGCCCTGGTGATGCTGGCCGCCTCCGGTACGGCGGCACAGCAGACCGCGGAACGAGGAAGTAGCGGGGCGGCCGCCCTTCCCACTCTCTCGGAGCAGATGAAGGCCTTCGCGCGCAATGTCTCCCTGGGCGAGAAATTGATGCTGAGGCCGGGCAGCCCCAAGGAATTGGACGAACTCGACGGGCTGGCGCGCCGCGGGCTGGCCGCCGCGCGCGCCTGGGTGGAGCAGGATCCGGATTCGGCGGACGCTCACTACTTGCTGGGCAGTTGGCTGCTGTACGGCTACCGGGTGGTGGAGACTCGGGATACGTTCGGCATGGTTGGGGCGGGCGCCGGCGAGGTGACGCGGCGAGTGGTCCTGGGATTGGGCGATGACTGCACGGAGGGATTGCAGGCCTTGCGCACCGCGGCCCTGCTGGCCCCGGACCGGGGGCAGTACGCGATCGACTACGGGGCCGCGCTCCTGGACTGCGGAGAGAGCGAGGAGGCGCGCTCCGTGCTGAGGGACGCGTGGGACGGGCGGGCCAAACTGACGGTCGAGGAGCGGGTACGCACCGCGATCCTGCTGAGCAGGGCGTCCCTCGACCTGTGGCGGTTTGCGGAGGCGAGAGAGTGGGCCTACGCGGCCCTCTCCCAGGTGCCGGGCAACGCGCCCGCCGTGCAGCGGCTGAAGGAACTGGATCGCGCCCAGGCG
>JALGTT010000205.1 GCA_029821235.1 Candidatus Hebobacteria bacterium
CACCGCCAGCCCATCGGCCGCGCAGGCCGGTTGAGCCTGGAGGCAAGTGCTTCGAGTTACGAGGATGACGGCCCCCGCTTCCGCACCGGGAGTCTCTCCTACTTCCGACAACTCGGGGGGGGAGACGTGTCGGTGGTCCTCTCCCGCATGGGGTACGCCGACTCGCAACAGAGCCACGGGGATCTCACCTACCGCTTTGCAGAGGTCAAGCCGACCGAGGGCGTGAGCGTCATCCCCGCTCTGCACCTGCGCCATTCCCGGGCTGAGAACCGCGAGCGGGATGTGTTGCTGAACACGGAGACCGGCGAGCCGCTGGTGATGGACACCACGGGCTCCAGCCGCAGTACGTCGGTGGGGGTGGACCTGGCAGTGCGCACGCAGACGATGAGGTTGACGTCGCGCACGACACTGGTCTCCAGCCTCACCACCGGATATTTCAAGAGTCTGTCGGGGGGAGGGCAGGCGTCCCTGGGGTTCCGTCTGTCCCTGGATCACGACTTCGGGGTCCACGACAAGGCCGCTCTCACCTACACCTACTCGGGCAACCCGGCGGCGGGCGAGGCCTCCCTGTTCAGCGCTCCGCGGCACATGCTGAACCTCAACACCTCGTTCCAGGTGGTCGGCTGCTCGGTGAGGGCCACCGCCTCGCAGGAGTTGGGCGGATCCCGGCGATACGGATCTCTCAGCCTGCACCGTCCGCTTCCCTTCGGCAAGGACCGCCAGGGCCTGCCTCTGTGGGACCTTCGTCTCAGCCACTTCTTCACCCGCGTGGACCTGCTCTCCGCGGTGCACACCAAACTCGCGCTGAGCCGGAGGATCGGGCGCTATCGCGCCTCGCTCTGCTACTCGCCTCAGGGGGCGGGCGAGTTCGACAGCCGCCCGTGGATCAGCGCCTACGGCTACGGCTACACCTACGCGGGCGGCCGGCGGTTCTGGCTGGAGTTGAGCGCGGCCGGCTATTGACGAGCCGCGGCCTGCTCCACCCGCGCCCACCGCGTCCCGCGGTCCGTGCTATAATCCCTCGCGGGTGTCACTATGGCAGGACGGTTTGAGCTGATTTCGGACCTCTCGCCCCAGGGCGACCAGCCGGAGGCGATCGCGCGCCTGGCGGAGGGATTGCAGCAGGGGTCTCGCTTCCAGACGTTGCTGGGCGTTACCGGCTCCGGCAAGACCTTCACCATCGCGCACGTCATCGCCCGGGTGCAGCGGCCCACTCTGGTGATCGCCCACAACAAGACCCTCGCCGCCCAGTTGTGCAGCGAGTTCCGGGAGTTCTTCCCCCGCAACGCGGTGGCCTACTTCGTCTCCTACTACGACTACTACCAGCCGGAGGCCTACCTGCCGCAGACCGACACCTACATCGAGAAGGACGCCTCCATCAACGAGGAGATCGACCGCCTCCGCCACTTCGCCACCCAGGCCCTCTTCGAGCGGCGCGATGTGATCGTGGTGGCGAGCGTGTCCTGCATCTACGCGCTCGGGTCGCCCGAGGAATACGCGCGCTTCACCTTCCAGGTGAGGTGCGGGCAGGAGTACGACCGGGACCGCATGTTGCGGCGCCTGGTGGACATGCAGTTCAAGCGCAATGACGCCAACCTCACCCGCGGCACCTTTCGGGTGCGGGGGGATGTGCTGGAGATCTTCCCGGTGGACGAGGAGCGCATCACCCGCGTCGAGATGTTTGGGGAGGAGGTGGAGCGCATTCTCTCCATTGATCCGGTGACCGGCGAGGTGGTGGAGGAGCGGGAGGGAGCGATGATCTTCCCGGCCACCCACTACATGTCAGGCGAAGAGCAGCAGGAGAGAGCGCTCGCCTCTATCGAGGCGGAGTTGGAGGAGCGGCTGCGCTACTTCCGGGAGCAAGGGATGCTGCTGGAGGCGCAGCGGCTGGAGCAGCGCACCCGCTACGATATGGAGATGATCCGGGAGATCGGCTACTGCCAGGGGATCGAGAACTACAGCCGGCACTTCGACGGCCGCGCGCCCGGCGACCCGCCCTTCACTCTGCTCGACTACTTCCCCGAGGATTTCCTCACGGTGGTGGACGAGAGCCACCAGACCATCCCTCAGATCCGCGGCCAGTGGGCGGGCGACCGCTCCCGAAAGGACAGCCTGGTCAGATACGGGTTCCGGCTGCCCTCCGCCTACGACAACCGGCCCCTCACCTTCGAGGAGTTCGAGCAACGGGTGGGACAGGTGATCTTCACCTCCGCCACGCCCGGCCCTTACGAATTGAAGGTGAGCGACCAGGTGGTGGAGCAGATCATCCGACCCACCGGCCTGGTGGACCCGGAGGTGATCGTAAGGCCCACCAAGGGTCAGATTGACGACCTCATCGGGGAGATCAAGGAACGCGTCTCCCGCGGAGAGCGAGTGCTGGTGACCACCCTCACCAAGCGTATGGCAGAGGACCTGTCGGAATACCTGGCCGAACTGGACCTGAAGGTGCACTACCTGCACTCCGAGATCGAGACCCTGGTGCGCTCGGAGATCCTGCGGGACCTGCGCCTGGGCGTCTACGACGTGGTGGTGGGCATCAATCTGCTCCGGGAGGGGCTGGACCTGCCCGAGGTGAGCCTGGTGGCGATCCTCGACGCGGACAAGGAGGGCTTTCTCCGCTCGGATACCTCCCTCATCCAGACCATCGGCCGCGCCGCGCGACACGTCTCCGGGCAGGTGATCATGTACGCGGACGATGTCACCGATTCCATGCGGCGGGCGATCGACGAGACCAACCGCCGCCGCGCGAAGCAGCTCGCGTATAACGAGGAGCACGGCATTACCCCGGAGTCGGTGCGCAAGGAGATCCGGGACCTCCTGGTGGAGCAGGTCGCCGAGGAGCCCGCGCCCTACCTGGCCGAGGATGGATATGCGGGCAAGGATCGGGACAGCATCCTCGCGGAGCTGGAGAGGGATATGCGCCTGGCCGCCCAAGAACTTCGCTTCGAGGAAGCCGCCCGGCTGCGGGACCACCTCCGCGCTCTGCAAGGCGGCGCGGAGGAGCCGGCAAAGCCCCGCCACCGCCGCACGCGGCCGGCGAAGCGGCGAAAGAGGTAGTCTGCCTACCTGACGGTAACGCGGCGATACCGGACGAGCCAGGGGATTGGGAGGCGCAGAATGAGCGTAAGAGTGACAATTGACCGGGCGCGGATAGCCGAGTTCTGCCGGAAGTGGCGGGTGAAAGAACTGTCTGTCTTCGGGTCGGCACTGAGGAGCGATTTCGGCCCGGACAGCGACGTGGATGTGCTGGTGGAGCTTGAGCCCGACCACGGCCTTGTGTTGTACGACTGGATCGAGATGATCGAGGAGTTGAGGGAGATCTTCGGCAGAGACGTTGATCTCGTGGTCCTCTATGCGGCCTGACGAGCGCGACAGCACTCTCTTGCTGGACATGCTGATGCACGCCCGCGGCATCATGAGCGCCATAGCAGGGAAGACGCTTCAAGACTACCTGCAAGATGAGAATCTGCGCCTGGCCGTGGAGCGACGAATCGAGATCATCGGCGAGGCTGCGAGGCGAGTTTCTTCGGCGTTCCAAGAGGCGCATCCCGAAGTGCCCTGGCGCGGGCTGGTCGGGCAACGCAATGTCCTCATTCACGAGTACGGTGAGATACAGGACGACATCATCTGGAATGTCGCCACTGTCAGCGTGCCCGAACTCGTGGCGCTGCTGGAGCCGTTGGTTTCCGGGGTCTGACGGTGCGACCGGATATCTCGATTGCGGCCTGTCTCCCCGAAGCACCGCTCTATCTGCGTTCATCTGCGGCTCGATTCAGTTTGTAGTATGAGAACACCATGCCAATCGACAAGATCGTCGTCCGCGGTGCGCGGCAGCACAACCTGAAGAACATCACGGTTGAGATACCGAGGGACAAGTTGGTAGTGATCACCGGCCTGTCCGGCTCGGGGAAGTCGTCGCTCGCCTTCGACACCATCTACGCGGAGGGGCAGCGGCGGTATGTGGAGTCGCTCTCCGCCTACGCGCGGCAGTTCCTGGGCGAGATGGACAAGCCCGACGTGGAGATGATCGAGGGACTCTCGCCCGCGGTGTCCATCGACCAGAAGTCCACCACCCGCAACCCGCGCTCCACGGTCGCCACCGTCACCGAGATCTACGACCACATGCGGCTGCTCTGGGCGCGCATAGGGAAGCCGCACTGCCCGGAGTGCGGCCGGCCCATCGTGCAGCAGACGGTGGAGCAGATCGTGGACCAGGTGCTCGGGCTCGACGAGGGGACGCGCATCCTCCTTCTCGGCCCGGTGGTGCGCGGACGCAAGGGCGAATACCGGCAGATCTTCGAGGACATTCAGCGCCAGGGCTTCGCGCGGGTGCGGGTGGACGGCCGGGTGATGGAGCTGGACGAGGCAAGAGGTCTGCGGCTGGCGCGATACAAGCAGCATGACATTGACATCGTGGTGGACCGCATCACCGTCCGCCCGCGGGCGCGCAAGCGGCTGGCCGACTCCATGGAACTTGCCCTGCGGGTGGGCAACGGGGTGGCGATGGTGCAGGTG
>JALGTT010000206.1 GCA_029821235.1 Candidatus Hebobacteria bacterium
CCCCGACTCCTCGGCCAGCCTGTTCACGGCCTGCACGAAGGCCGCCGCGCGGCTTCGCGGGCACTGCGCCAGCGCCTGGCCGAGGAACCGCGGCCCGGCCGCCTGCTCCACACGGAGCGCCAGGCCGAGGAAGTAATCCCGCGCGGCCGCGTCCGTTCCCGCCAGGCGGTCCGCTTGCACCGGGCCGGCGGCATCCGCGATCAGCGCCGCCCGCCGCGCCGCGGCCTCTCTCTCGGCCGCCTCCAGGGACCACGGCAGCCATTCCGGCGGCCTGCCGGAGGCGGCCAGCCACTTGGTGAAGAGCAGTTCCCCCAGGTTGCCGTCGGCCCAGGGGTCGTCCGTGTCCGTGAATCCCCCGATGCCCGGCAGGGAAACGTGCCCGTATTCGTGGGCCAGTTCCCGCCACCACTCCCCCGCCGGCCGCGGCTGCGCGGTGGCGAACAGGTAGATGTTCCGCCCCATCGCCCTCCCGCCCGGACATCCCCCGGGGGCGAGCCAGAGGTCCACCGGCCGGCCCCAGGGGAGAGCGGGATCGCGATCCAGGTATTCCTTCCCCACACACCACACCGCGAGCAAGCACCGGAGAGCATCCCGCGCCAGCGCCCGGTCCTCCTCTCGGCTCCAGTGCACCCTCCCCTTCATCACCCACATGCCATCCTCCGGCTGCCAGGCGTAGCCGTACTCGATGTTCGGGAACTCCCACTTGTGCAGCGGTCCCCTGCGGAGCCCCTCCCCCGCGGGCAACCCCGCCTCCGTCACCAGCACCCGATGGACCTTCTCCCGGCCCGGACTCTCCGGGTCGGCGAGCCGCAGCGTGAACGCGTGGAGGGGAAACGGCCGCACCCGCTCCACCTCCCCCGGCAGCCTCTTGGGCATCTCCCTGGCGACGAGGTCTCCGACCTTCTCCCTCACGCCCCCCTGCTCGGGATAGCGCGCCAGCACGGAGAGATATTCGGCGACCGCCTCCTCCACCAGCCCCCGGCGCGCGTACCAATCGGCCAGCCGCAGGCGAGCCTGGAGATCGCGCTGGTCGGCCACGGTCGTAGGGCTTCGGCTTGGGGTTTCGGCCGCGTGCACACCTGCGATGCGCGGGCCCGCGAGGACCAGGATGGAGACGACGGCCAGCCTCAGGAGTAGCGAGCGGCTCATCGCGGGGGAAGCATCACCGGGAGCGGGAAGCGTTCCCCCGCCATCAGCAACAGGGCCTGCTTCGCCGAATTGTCGGGCAGAGGGGCCAACTCGCCGCGCGCGGCGGCCAGCCATTCGTGCACCCGTCCCCAGGCCCTGTCCAGAGCATGGGTGCTCTCCGCGATCCGCTTCGCCTTGCGCACCTGCGCGGGGCCCAGGCGATCCCGCCCGATCAAGCGCACCAGTTCCTCCCGCGCCTGACGTCCCCCGGCGGAGGCGGCGAGGATGAGGGGAAGGGTGAACTTCCGCTCGTGCAGGTCGCGGGCCTCCGGCTTGCCCGACTTGCCGTTGCATCCCGCGAGGTCGAGAATGTCGTCCGCCAATTGGAACGCCACCCCGAAACATTCCCCGAACCGGCCCAGCGCCTGCACCATGTCCGAAGACCCTCCCCCGGTCTCCGCGCCCACCCGCGCGCAGAAGCCGAAGAGCGCCCCCGTCTTCGCGCGCACGATCTCCAGATACTTCGCCTCCGAGAGAGGCCGGCCGGCCGCGCGCAGTTCGGCTATCTGCCCATCACACATGCGAACCGCCACCTCCACCATTTCCTGGGCGAGCCGGGCGCGATCCTCCTCGGGGATGAGGCCGAATGCCTTGGCTATCAGGTAGTCGCCCAGCAACACCGAGACCTTGTTCCCCCACAGGGCCTTGGCGGAGCGTCTCCCCCGGCGGGAGGCCGAATCGTCCACGATATCGTCGTGGACCAGGGAGGCGTTGTGGACTATCTCCGCCACCGCCGCCAGAACGATGCTCCGCTCTGTCGCCTCCCCGGCGCACTCGGCGGACAGCAGCAACAGAGTGGGACGAAGCCGCTTGCCCCGCCCGGACAGCGCCCGCCGGGAGGCGCGGGCGAGAAACCCTTTCTCCTCCTCCCATACGCGCGCGATGCTCGCCTCCGCCGCGGCGAGCAACTCGGGAAGTCGTGGATGCAGGGCTGACAAGTTCATGCTGTTTCCTCGAGCCCGGCGGCATTATAGGCCACGCGGAGAGGGGATGTCAAACCTCCCCCAGCCCTCCCCCGCTTCCCATCCCGGCCCGGTTGTGGCAAAATGCAGGTGTGCCAGATACCCGCCCAGTGAAAGTCGGCCGCGTGCAGATCGGCGGCGGCGCGCCCGTCACCGTGCAGGCGATGACCGACACCCCCACCCGGGATGTGGCAGCGGCCGTCTCGCAAATCGAGGCGCTGACCAGGGCCGGCTGCGACCTCGTGCGCGTGGCGGTGAAGGACATGGATGACGCGCGGGCGCTCGGCCGCATCAAGGCGGAGGTGGAACTGCCCCTGGTGGCGGACATCCACTTCGATCACCGCCTGGCACTGGCCGCCGTGGAGCAGGGGGTGGACAAGATCCGCCTCAACCCGGGCAACCTGCGCCGCCGGGAACACGTGGAGGCGGTGGTCGCGGCCTGCGCGGAGCGGGGGATACCCATCCGCATCGGCGTGAACTCCGGGTCCGTCCCGGAGGCGACGCTCGCCCGGCACCGGGATGCGGGCGACCGCCAGGAGCAGGTGGCCGCGGCGATGGTGGAGACGGCGATGGAGCACGTGCGTCTCCTGGAGGAGCGCGAGTTCTTCGACATCGTGGTCTCCCTCAAGTCCTTCGACCTGCGCACCACCTGGCTGGCGAACCGACGGTTCCGGCGGGAGCGAAACTACCCCCTTCACCTCGGCATCACCGAGGCGGGGCTGCCGCCCGCGGGGATTGCCCGCTCCGCGCTCGGCATCGGGCTGCTCCTCAAGGAGGGAATCGGGGACACCATCCGGGTGTCGCTCACCGGCGACCCGGTGCTCCAGGTGCGGGTGGGACGGGAGATACTGCAGACCCTGGAGCTGAACACGGCGGGAATCGTGCTCGTCACCTGCCCCACCTGCGGACGCTGCGAGATTGACCTGGCCGGTCTGGCGCGAAGCGTCGAGGAGCAGTTGCGGCCCATCGACATGGAGTTGAGGCGCGCGGGGCGGTCGCTGCGGGTGGCGGTGATGGGCTGTGTGGTGAACGGCCCCGGAGAGGCGCGGGAGGCCGACGTGGGGGTGGCCGGAGGGAGCGGCAAGGGTGTGGTATTCGTACATGGCAGGCCTGTGGCGACCGTAGCGGAATCGCAGCTGGCGAGCGCCCTGGTGGAGCAGGTGCGCGCCCTGGTCGCGGC
>JALGTT010000207.1 GCA_029821235.1 Candidatus Hebobacteria bacterium
CCGCCGGCCGTGTGGCGGACATGCCCGCCGTTCATCTCTCTCGGCGGGGCAACAAACCTCCTTCGTCCGCCGGAGGCGGACTTCGGAGCCCAAGGAATGCCCCGCCCTACAAACCGTCCCCCTCCTTCACCCCCTGCGCCGCCCCCGCCACAAGATCACCGCGTTCCCCGCGGCGATCAGCCCCGCGCCCGGCCAGAAAGCGGCCCCCACAGGCTCGTGCAGCACCAGCCACCCGCCGGCCACGGCGAACACGAGGACGAGATAGGACAGCGGAGGCAGGCGGTGCGCGCCTCCGGCCCGCTCCCCCATTTCCACCGCCCACAACCACAGTGTGTAGCCCGCGGCATAGTTCACCACCCCCATCACCACGATGATCGTCCACGCCGCCACCGGCCGCGCCTCCGGCAGATACAGAGCCACCTCATAGCCCGATGGCGGCGCGAGGCGTCCGCCGGCCGCCAACGCCCCACCCATCACCAACAGCCCCACCGTCATCGCCGCGAAATTCTGCACATCCCCCAGCCCGCGCGCCTCCGTGCCCGGCCGCACCGGAACGAACCTCCCCAGGTTCGAGTACACTCCCCAGGCCACCGCCCCGAACAAGGCGGCCGCCACTCCGTCCAGTGGCTGCGCGAGGCGGAGCTGGGACAGGTCACCTCTCGTGGCGATCACCGCCACCCCGAACATGCACACCGCCAGCCCCGCGGCAATCCGCAGGGGCGAGGCCGGCTCCGGCTTGCCCCGCGTCTCCTCCCAGCCGAAGGCGGACGCCTGGAAGAGAATCACGAAGGCCGGGCAGAGAAAACTTATCACCAGCGCCTCGGGCAGGGGCAGTCTCCGGTAGGCGAAGTTCATCGCCACCGGATACCCGGCCCAGCCGAAGCCCCCCATCAGCAGCAGGGTCAGCCAGCCCCGCGCTCGTATCTTGCCCAGCAATGCCAATCGTCCCCGCGCCGCCAGGATGACCAGCAGGGCCAGCCAGCCCACCCCGATCGCCCAGAAGGCCACCTGGATCGGCGTCAGGCGGTCCGCGCCGCGCGCCGCCAGCAGCGCGGCCTTGCTCCCCACCGGGCCGGTGGTCCAGCAGAAGACTGCGAGCAGAGTGTAGAGGTATGCGCGGCTCACCGGCCGCGCTCCACGGGCCGGGGTGCGCGCCGCCCCGCCGAGCAGGCCGGCATCACCTCAGGACCAGCCGCGCTCGGCCAGCATCCGCTCCGCATTGCCGCCCAGTATCTTCCCCTTCACCTCGTCGTCGAGGTAGGAGGCGTTGACGGTGGCGATCACCGCCGCCGGATCGTTGATCGTGTAGTCGCTCCCGAAGAGCACCCGGTCAGGCCCCGCGCACTTGACCGCGTAGTCGAGTATCCCCATCCGCTGCACCCCGTGGCCGGACAGGTCCAGGCACAGGTTCTCGTGCTTGGCGGCCAACTCGCACCGCCGCTGACACTCCTCGCGGGAATCGCCGATGTGGGCCAGGACCCAGGTCACCCTCGGGAACTCCGCGCACAGCCGGTCCATCTCCTCCCAGCCCTCGGAGTGGATCTGCACCACCACGTTCAGATCGCTCGCCAGAGCCATCGCCTTGGCGAAGGTCTCCGTGTCATACGTGTAGCCGGAGACATATCCGCACAGTTCCCCCATCCACACCAGGCCGGCCTCATGACACCGTTTCACCTCGGCCAGCGCCTCCTCGCCCAGGTTGCCGTTGATGAGGAACGCGGGCACGATGAACCCGGGGTAGTCCCGTGCGATCTGCATCACCTCATCGTTCCCGGCCCTCATCTCCTCCGGGGTCGTCGCCTTCTCGCCCCGCATCGAGTTCGCAATCGCGCGCTCGACTCCACACCGCCTCAGGTACGCGATCGCCGCCGGCAGGTCTTTGGTGAACGGCGCCCATTCCCAGGCTCCGTCCATGCCCGGCGACGGCAGGTGAACGTGACAGTCAATGACCACGGCCTCAGCCTCCCTGTCTCCCCTCGATGGCACACAACAATATACCGGCGGCGAGGCCCATTCTCCTGTCGAGTTTGCGAGAGAAGTCCGGGGTGAAGTCCACCTCCATCTTCAGCACGAACGGGTTGAAGTGCTGCCTGAACCGGGCGGCCGGCGCGCCCTCGTACTCCATGTGGAACCCCTGGGGAATCCAGTTGGTGAGGAAGCGCCTCAGCAGCGCCAGCGCCACGCTGTCCTCCTGGATCACGCCGACCTCGCGGTCCTCCTCGTCCATCAGGATCCACTCGTCCCGCAGCAGGGACTTCCAACCCTTCCGCTTCAGCGCGCCCAATTTCCGCCCCGTCGCCGCCTCCGTTACATCATAGGCCGCGGCGAAGTCAATGATCTGTCTCGCCTGGATGGTCAGCACCTCGGTGGTCTTGCTGTCGTCGGTGTAGAGCCTGATGTCCTCCTTCAGCCGAAACGCCTTCATGTCCGCGTACAACACCTGCATGCCGTCGAGCGTGAGCACCCGGAACTCTCCGCCGAACAGCCGCAGCGTCTTCTTGCGAATCAGATAGCGGTCGAACTCGAAGATGTCTGCCGTCACCCAATGCCTCCCCATGTGCTTCGGTGTTACGGACTATTACCACAGCGTAACCGAGGCCCCTCATTCGCGGCGGCTGAGTGCCGCAGGCACTCAGCCGCCGCTCCCTGAGGAGGGAGGCGAAGTAATAACCTTCCGGCGGGGCAGCTGTAGGGCGGGCATACCCATGCCCGCCAACCTGCCTCTTGCGGCGGGCCAGCAAAGACTGTCCCGCCCCACAAAGGGACCCGTGGCGAGCAACGTCGGGAAGAAAGAGTCCGCCCTACAGAACGTCCCTACGTCAATCCCACCAACATTCCGTGCGCGTTCTCGTTCCGCAGTTCGAGCGTGTACTCGCCCACGATCTGCCCGCGCAGATAGTCGCCGCCCTTGGCCAGCTCCTCGTACTGGAACGAGCGGCTGGCCAGCGGGACCACCTTGAGGCGATTCGAGTCCAGCGCCAGCACCGTGTCGTCCGGCAGCCACCGGTTCATGATCACCCGCTGCACGCCGAAGTCGCTCTCGTAGACCTCGACCACATTGCGGTAGGCGTTGCTGTCATTGGTGACGTGCACGCGGCTGCTGTTCCACCCGGAGATGACCCGCTTCTGCTTCGGCGGGGCGACGATCAGGTCCACATCCCGGCTGCCCTGGTTGTAGCACGCCTGGAGCAAGTCGCCGAGGGTGTCCTCGGTGAGGGTCGCCGCGCTCACCACATTGGTGGCGAGGGAACAGACGATCCCGGCCATAGTGCGCCGCGCGGTGTCGGACCCGACGGTCGCCACATCGGTGCGGCCCAGCAGGATGGTCTTCTCCAGGTCGCGCAGTGCCTCGCGGAGCCGCATCAGTTTCGCGTCGGCCAACTTGTCCCCGGTGGTGATCCACCCCACCGCCTGGGCGGTGCCGGAGAGTTTCAGGCCGACCTTCATGATCTGGCACCAGTTGGACTTCCTCACCAGTTTGGTGGAGCGGTCCTCATCGGTCTCCTCGCCCTCCAGGGCTGCGTTGCCGATGATGGTGACCGCCGCGCCCGCGGCATGCGCGCTCACCGTCGAGCCGCCGTAGCCGCGGGTGACCGTGATGGTGGAGACATCGGAGACCGACGTCACCATCATCACTTCCTTGTCCATCTGGACCAGGTCGCCCGTGCGGAAATAGGTGCTGTGGGCGACATTGATCCCGCCGACGCCGGTCGCCGACGACACCGCGCTGGACGCCACATCGGTGGTCGGGTTGAGCGTGTCCTCCAGCCACTCGTGCTTCACATTGGTGGCCGGCCGGTCGCTGGTCCCCAGCACATCCAGCAGCGGAGTCTCGAACGGCGCCAGAAACGCCACCAGATCGGAGACATCCTCCCCGATCCCCTCGAAATTGTCATACGTAGCCAAACCGTTGAAAGGCATCTATCCTCCTTTTCTTGTAGCGCAGG
>JALGTT010000208.1 GCA_029821235.1 Candidatus Hebobacteria bacterium
CTCCAAGGGCAAGGTGATGATGAAGGGCGAGACCTCCGGCAACGTGCAGCACGTGAAAGAGGTGTTGGTGGACTGTGACGCCGACGCGCTGGTGATGAAGATCGAGCAGGTCGGAGGCTCCGCCTGCCATGAAGGCTATCCCTCCTGTTTCTACCGGAGGCTGGAGGACGGGGATCTCGTTGTCTTCGAGGAGCGCGTGTTCGACCCGAAGGAGGTCTACGGCAGGTGAGCCGCCGGCCCCAGATCGCGATAGACGGACCGGTGGCCTCGGGGAAGAGCACCATCGCGCGGCTGGTGGCCGACCGCCTCGGGTACACCTATATCGACTCCGGAGCCATGTACCGCGCGCTGGCCTGGGCCGCGCGGGAGCGCGGCATCACCAGAGACCAGAAGAATGAGGCGGCCGCGTTGGCGCGCAACATCGCCATTCGCCTGGAGCCGGTTCCCGGCGGAGGCAATAGGGTGTTCGTTGATGGGGCGGAGGTCACCGATGAGATCCGCACCCTCGAAATCGGACAACTCGCGTCCGAGTTGTCCGCGGTTCCCGCGGTGAGAGAGCGCCTGGTGGCGATGCAGCAGGAGATGGCCGCGGGGGGCGGAGTGGTGATGGAGGGAAGGGACATCCAGACGGTGGTGCTGCCCGACGCGGAGGTCAAGATCTTCCTCACCGCCTCACCGGAGGAGCGGGCGCGGAGGCGGCAACTGGAGTTCGAGCAACGCGGCCAACAGGTGGACTACGAGGAGGTGCTGGCGGAGATCAAAGGGCGGGACCACCGGGATATGAACCGGGAGCATTCTCCGCTGCGGCCGGCGCCGGACGCGGTGCATCTGGACACCATCGGTCTGAGCATCGAACAGGTGGTGGAGAAGGTGCTGGCGATTGTGAAGGAGAAGTGCGGGTGACCAAAGGGGAGCTGGTAACGTGGACGTCTTCGGCGGCGGAAAGATCACAGAGATAATCAGCATCCGCCTCGACCAGGGCGAGGATGTGCTGGAGTCTATAACGGCGGTAGCCAGGGAAAGGGACATTCAAACCGGGGTGGTGTTGTCCGGCATCGGCACCCTGGACCGAGCGCGGCTCCACCATATCACCACTACCGGGTACCCTTCGGTGAACGCGTTCCCCGAGTACGAGGGGCCCATCGAATTGCTCTCTATCCAGGGCATCATCGCCGACCACACGCCCCACCTGCACACCTGCATCTCCATCAAGGAGCAGACCTACATGGGCCATCTGGAGCCTGGTTGCCGAGTGTTGTATCTGGCGGAGATTGTGATCGGCCGGATGGAGGGCGTGCGGCTACGGCGAGTGGTGAATCCGGAAACAGGAATCGCGCAACTGCGCGCAGAGGAGTAGGACGGTGGGCAAGATTCGCTTCGGCATCATCGGCGCGGGTAACGTGGATGTAGGCTCATCGCGCGGCGACAGCTTCATCGCCATCCTCAAGGTGTTCGCGGAGGAGGCGCAGGTGACCGCCGTCTGCGACATCAACCCGGAGAACGCGCAGCGGGCCGCGGAGCGCGCCGGTGCTGGCGCCCAGGCGTTCACCGATCTGGAGGCATTTCTGGACTCGGGCGTACAGGCCGTGGTGGTGGCGACTCCCGTAGTGTTCCACGTGGAACATTCGGTGGCCGCGCTCCAGCGCGGGATCCACGTCCTGTCCGAGGTGCCCGCGGCCCGCAGCATCGAGGGCGCGTGGGAACTGGTGCGGGCCGCGCGCGCCAGCGACGCGGTGTACATGTTCGGCGAGAATATCCGCTATCTGGACGAGGTGGAACTGGTAAAGCGGATGGCGGCGGACGGGCTCTTCGGGGAGACGTACTACGCGGAGGGGGAGTATCTCCACGACTGCAAGGACCTGTGGCTGGACTCCGAGGGCAAACCGACCTGGCGGGGGCGACAGATCGGACGGAGAGGCGGCTTCGGCGTCTATTGCACCCACAGTCTCGGGCCCGCGCTCTACCTGCTGGACGACCGGGTGACTCAGGTGGCCGCGCTGGCCAACGACCAGTCGGTGGTCGCGCCCGGGCGGGAGGGGGTGTTCAATTTCACCATGCTGATGAAGACCGCGCGGGGGGCGGTCGTCAGAGTGCGGGTGGATACGGCCTCCAACCGACCTCACACCGCCAGTTACTTCTCGCTCCAGGGGGTGAAGGGGTGCTATGAGAGCGCCCGCGGACTCGGCGACGAGTCGAAGGTGTGGCTGATGGAGGAGCACGAGGAATCCCACGTGTTCGACAGCGCACAGTGGCATCGCCTCTGGGATTACGCGGAGCGGTACATCCCGGATCGGCTGGAGGTGGGGGAGGAGGCGCGGCACGGCGGGCACGGCACCTGTGAGTACTGGATGATGAAGGATTTTCTGGCCGCCGTCCGCGGCGAGCGGCCGCCCGCGATCGATGTGTATCAGGGGCTGGACTACACGGTTCCCGGCATCTGCGCGATGGAGTCCCTGGCCCAGGGCGGCGCGCCGATTCGAGTGCCCGATTTCCGGGAGGAGTCGGCATGAAGTCGCTCCCCGCGCTGTGGCTATTGCTCTGTCTGTGCGCGCTCCCCTGTGGAGCGGAGGAGGTGGGCACCGGAGATTTCTGCCCGGTCCTGGCCGAGTCGGTGGCCGCGTTCGATGGCCAGCGCGCATACCGCGACCTGGTGAGGCAGTGTGAGTTCGGCCCCCGGGTTCCGGGTACAGGCGCCCACCAACGGTGCGCGGAGTGGCTGGTGGGGCAGTTGCGGCAGAGCGCGGATTCGGTCACCACGCAGAAGTTCAACGTCAAGGTGGGCGGCAGGACACTGCGCCTGACCAACATCATCGCCACGTTCAACCCGAAGGGAAAAGGGCATGTGCTGCTCTGCGCGCACTGGGACACCCGCCCGCGCGCGGAGCGGGACCCCCATTCGGCAAAGCGAGGTAGGCCGATAATGGGGGCGAACGACGGGGCCTCCGGGGTGGCCGTGCTGCTGGAGGCGGCGCGGGTGCTGAAGGTCCACCCGCCCGGCCGGAAGGTGACCATCGTGCTCTTCGACGGCGAGGACTGGGGAACTGACCTGTCCACCATGCTGCTGGGCTCGCGGTACTTCGCGCAGCACTACCGCGGCGAACGCCCGGAGTTCGCTATCCTGCTCGACATGGTGGGCGACAAGGACCTGTGTATTCCGCAGGAGGCGCAGTCCGTGCACCGCGCGCCCGAGGTGGTGGAGCGGGTGTGGGCGGCCGCGGCGCGGGTGTGCAGCACCGCCTTCGTGGAGGAGCGCGGGCCCGCCCTCATGGACGACCACATTCCCCTCCTGAACCGCGGCATTCCGTGCATTGACCTACTGGCATACGACCGCCGATACACCGGACAAATGCTCGGCGGATTCGCTCGCGCAGGTAGGCAGGGTGGTACTGGAGGTGGTGAGGTAGGGGAGGATACGCGGCTCCGTGGCAAAGACCGCGCCGGGCCGTGGTATAATGGGGCGGGGAAGGATAGCCATGCAACCGGATTCGCAGGCGATCGAGAGGCTGGTGCAGCGCATCGTGGAGACCGTGCACCCGTTGAGGATCATCCTCTTCGGCTCGGCCGCGCGCGGGGAGATG
Organism: Candidatus Hebobacteria bacterium; assembly: GCA_029821235.1. Classification (GTDB taxonomy): domain Bacteria; phylum Armatimonadota; class Hebobacteria; order Hebobacterales; family Hebobacteraceae; genus S016-27. The sequence goes on from JALGTT010000208.1 coordinate 3,579, forward strand.
GGCCCGGACAGCGATGTGGACGTCCTGGTGGTGATGCCGGAGGGGACCGACGGTGACGCCCACCGAACTGGAGCGTTTGGGAGACGACATCGGCTTCGTGTACTACGATGCGCTGAGGGATGGGCGAGAGGTCTATGCCGCGAGCAGATGAATCAATAACCGAGTGGCTCCGTATCGCCAGAGGCGACTTGGCGATTGCCAAGGGCAAAGCGGCTGAAGACGTTCCTCTGGAATTGCTGTGCTTCCACGCGCAGCAGGCAGCCGAAAAGGCAATCAAGGTGGTTCTCATTATCCACGGCGTGAAACCGCCCAAGATTCACGATATCGGAGTCCTCCTGGATCTATTGCCCTCCTCCGTGCAAGTGGGGCCGGAGATAGATAAGTCACGCGCGCTGACATATTACGCGACCGCGCCGCGTTATCCGATGGCAGGCGCGAAGATATCGAACACGCAGTACCGCGAGGCCGTCCAGCTGGCCGAAGCGGTGTTGTCCTGGGCCGAAGAGATAATCGGTAGTTAGCGGCCCGCGACGGCCGGCTTGTAGGGCGGGCGTGCCTACGCCCGCCGCTGTCCTGTCGAGAGCGT
>JALGTT010000209.1 GCA_029821235.1 Candidatus Hebobacteria bacterium
TGTCTGTCGGTGGAGGAGCAGAAAAGCCCCCACCGGCAGGCGGTGGAGTCCTGTGAGGGATTGGACGGCCTGCCCGTGATCGTGGCCCCCCTGCACAGCCACCTGGCGCCCGCGGCGGCGGGGGTGAAGGCGTTGTTGCCCAAGGCGCGGGTGGTGTATGTGATGACCGACACCGCGGCCCTTCCGCTGGCCTTCAGCAAACTGGCGGCCCAACTGCGGGAGGCGAAGCTGGTGGACGCCACCATCACCGTGGGGCAGGCGTTCGGCGGCGACTATGAGGCGGTGAACGTGTACTCCGGGATGATCGCGGCGCGCGCCGCGGCGGAGGCGGACGTGGTGGTGGTGGCCCAGGGGCCGGGGAATGTGGGGACGGAGACCGAGTGGGGATTTGGGTCCATCGCGCAGGGGGATCAGTTGAACGCGGTGGGCGTGTTGGGGGGGATGCCGATCGCGGTGCCGCGCATCAGTTTCGCCGACCAACGGCCCCGCCATCGCGGGGTGAGCCGGCAGTCCCTGGTGACCCTGGGGAGGGTGACCCTGGTGCAGGCGGTGGTGGGGGTGCCCCAGATGGCCCCGGAGAAGTTGGAGATGGTGCACCGGCAACTGGACGACGAGCAGATCACGGAGAGGCACGAGGTGCTGGTGGCGCGGGGGGAGGCGGGGCTGCAGGAGTTGGCGAGGCGCGGGGTGGAGGTGGAGTCCATGGGGAGGCGGGTGGACCAGGACCCGGAGTTCTTCCTGGCGGCGGCGGCGTGCGGCGCCATCGCGGCGGAGAGATTGCGATGGGAAAGAGACTCGAAGAACGACTGACCTCCTCCACCACCGTGTTCTCCGGGCGGTTGATTTCCGTGCGGGTGGACGAGGTGGAATTGGCGGACGGAGTCCACACCACCCGGGAGGTGGTGGACCACCCCGGCGCGGTGGCGATCCTGCCCCTGCTGCCGGAGGACCGGGTGGTGATGATTCGGCAGTACCGCCATGCGGCCGGCAAGGTGTTGTACGAGTTGCCCGCGGGGACGCTGGAGAAGGGCGAGTCCCCCGAGGCGTGCGCCCGCCGGGAGTTGGCGGAGGAGGTGGGATACCGGGCGGAGCATCTTCGCCGCCTGGTGACGATGTACCTCAGCCCCGGGTACTGCACCGAGCGGATACACATCTTTCTCGCCACCGGCCTCAGGCCCGCGGGGGAGATGGGATTCCCCTCCCCGCGACCCGATGCCGATGAGCGGGTCGAACCAGTTGTGATGACACTGGAGGAGGCGGTGGGGATGATTGCCGCGGGGGAAGTGGAGAACGCGGCCGCCATCGTCGGTCTGCTGGCGGCGGCCGCGGGGCTCCCGGAGCGGGTGGAGTAAGCGTGCGAGGGGACTACCACGGAGAAGGAGCGTGAATCATGGCGAGCACTTTCCGGCTCATCAAGGGAGCCATCTGGCTGGGTCTGGCGGCGGCGCTGTGCGCGGGAGTGGCGGGGGCTCAGGAGTCCGACTCATCGCAACCGCCGGTGGTCTTCGGCCGGCAGATACGAGTTCCCCGCGCGGTGGAGACCGTTACCGGCGTCAAGGGGTGGGTGGTGAATGGGGAGACCATCACCATGGACCAGGCGCGGGACCGGGCGATGGCCTTCTACGGCCCGTATGTCGTGCGCGACCTGGTGGCCGCCACCCTGCTCCACCAGGAGGCGAAACAGCGCGGGATCACCGTCAGCGACGCGGAGGTGGAGGCCAAGGTCAAGGAGATGCGCCAGGAGCAGGGGCTGAGCGATGATGGGAGCTTCGAGCGGTATCTCGCCTCTCAGCGAAAGACGAAGGCGTGGTTCTACGACAAGGTGAGGGACTATGTGTTGATCGAGAAACTGCTCGCCGACCGGGTACATGTCAGCGACCGCGAGGTCGCGGACTTCTACAACCGTTTCCGGCAGGCCTATTACCGCCCCGCGTCGGTGTCTTTCCGGGCGATGAGTTTCACCAGCGAGGCGGCCGCCCAGGCCGCGCTGGCGGAGTTGAGGAAGGGCAAGTCCTTCCAGGAGATCGCCAAGCGGAACGCAACCAGCGCGGTGGAGAAGGCGGTGGCCGGCGAACTTCGTACCTATCAGAAGGGCCAGCAGCCACCCCTTCCGCCGGAGATCGAGGCGGCCCTGTTCTCCGCGCCGCTGGCTCAGGTGATCGGGCCGCTGAAGACCACCTACCAGGGGCAGGACTACTACCATCTCTTCCGGGTGGAGAGCAAGCGGGACGAGCATCAGTTCACGCTGGACGAAGCGAAGGAGATCATCCGCGCGGAGATCAAGCGCCGGAAGTTGGAGGAGGAGGTCTATCCCAGGTGGCTGGAGACGGCGCTCTCGGGGGCCTCCATCGAGACGATACCGGCCGACGATCAGCGGCCCCAGGACTCCGGGGGTTGAGCGCGGAAGAGGAGCGTGAGGAGGAGTGGTGATGAAAAAGATCAAGGCGGCAGTGATCGGCGTGGGATTCATCGGCCCCGTCCACGTGGAGGCGCTGCGCAGGCTGGGCTTCGTGGAGGTGGCCGCCCTCGCGGACATAGACAAGGAGAAGGCGGAGCAGAAGGCGGCCGCGCTGGGGGTGCCGCAGGCCTACGACGACTATCGGAGTGTGCTGGACGACCCGGAGATCGAGGTGGTCCACAACTGCTCCCCGAATCACCTGCACGCGGAGATCAATCAGGCGATTCTGGAGGCGGGCAAGCACTGCGTGTCCGAGAAGCCCCTGGGCCGCACCACCGAGGAGACGCGGGCGCTGGCGGCCCTGGCGAAGCAGAAGCCCGACCTCGCCGCCGCGGTCTCCTTCTGCTATCGCTACTATCCGCTCTGTCAGCAGGCGAAGGCGATGCGGGAGGCCGGGGAGTTGGGCGAGATCTACGCCATCCACGGCCGTTATCTCCAGGACTGGCTGTTCCTGGACACCGACTACAGTTGGAGGCTGGACCCGGAGGTCTCCGGCGCGAGTTGCGCGGTGGCCGATATCGGTTCACATTTCTGCGATCTGGTGCAGTACATCAGCGGCCTCACCATCACCGAGGTGATGGCCGACCTGGTCACCACCCACAAGGTGAGGAAGCGCCCCAAGGCGAGCGTGGAGGCGTTCGCGGGCAAGTTGCTGAAGCCCGAGGACTACGAGGAGGTGCCTATCACCGTCGAGGATTACGCCAACGTCCTGTTCGGGCTGGACAACGGGGCGAGGGGTGTGTTCAACGTGTCCCAGGTGTCGGCCGGGCGAAAGAACTACCACTGCTTCGAGATAGACGGCTCCAAGTGCGCCATCGCCTGGAACCAGGAGGAGCCCAACGAATTGTGGGTG
>JALGTT010000210.1 GCA_029821235.1 Candidatus Hebobacteria bacterium
CCTCACCACCGGTCAGCACGCAGCCTCTCTCACCGCCGGCACCCAGGGGGTGCTCCACGGAGCGCATACCAAGATCCTCCAGACCGAGGAGGGACAGATCAAGCCCACCCACTCGGTGGCCGCGGGCCTGGACTATCCGGGGGTGGGGCCGGAGCACGCTCAACTCCAGCGGGCAGGCCGCGCCGAATACGTAGCGGTTACGGACGACAAGGCGCTGGGGGCATTCCAGGCGCTGACGAGGCTGGAGGGGATCATGCCCGCCCTGGAGAGTTCGCACGCGGTCGCCTATGCGATGGAGTTGGCCGCCCGCATGCCCAAGGAGCGGGTAATCCTGGTCAATCTGTCCGGGAGAGGGGACAAGGACGTGGACGAGGTGAGAAGACTGCTGGGAGATGAGGAGTGATGAGCCGCATCGCGGAGACCTTTCAGAAACTCGCACAGATGGTGACCTTCACGGTGGCCGGTCACCCCAGCCCGGAGGAGAGCGCCCAGGTGATGGAGGCGGTGGCGGAGGGGGGCGCGGACATCATCGAACTGGGGATACCCTTCTCCGATCCGCTGGCCGACGGACCGGCGATCCAGAATGCCTCTCAGCGCGCCCTGGGGCACGGGGTCGCGCCCTCCGATGTGCTGGAGATGGTGCGCGTTTTCCGCGGCGGGCGGGAGATCCCGGTGGTGCTGATGACCTGCTACAACCCGATCTGCCAGTACGGAGTGCCCAGGTTCGCGGCGGAGGCGAGGAGAGCGGGAGTGGACGGAGTGATCGTTACCGATCTTCCGCCCGAGGAGTGCGAACGATGGGTGGCGGCCGCGCGCGTGGAGGACCTGGACACCATCTTTCTCCTCGCGCCCACCAGTTCGACAGAACGAATGAAAAAGGTGGTTGATCTTGCGACGGGTTTTGTGTACTGTGTTTCCCGGATGGGTGTGACCGGAGCGCGGGAGAACCTGCCGCCGGATCTGACGGACCTGGTGGGCCGCATTCGGCGGGAGACGGACAAGCCCATCGCAGTTGGTTTTGGCATCTCGCAGCCCGCGCACGTGGCGGAGGTGTGTGGGATCGCGGATGGCGCGGTAGTGGGAAGTGCGGTAGTGTCGTTGATTGATCGAGAGAGAGGGAAGGCGGACCTGGCGCAGGCGGTGTCTCGGTTCGTGGGGGAACTGAAGGCCGCCACGCGGTAGGCGGGGATGGGGGCCGGCGGGAGCGGTCTCCAGCCCAGGCTGAACGAGGCTGTAGGATTTGGGAAGGGGATGGAGATGTTCTCGAAGATCGGTCTGGCGAAGATGGTGGACTCTTCACTTCTTCGTCCCGATGCCACCGAGGACGAGGTCGTCCGATATTGCGAGGAGGCGAAGGAATTCCATTTCGCGACCGTCGTCGTGCTGCCCTATTGGTGCCATGTGGCGGAAAAGCGCCTGCGGGATTCCGACGTGAAGGTGGGGACGGTGATCGGGTACCCCTTCGGGGTGGTGCCCACCTCGGTGAAAGTCCACGAGGCGAGAAATGCCATCAGCAGCGGCGCGTCGGAACTGGATGTGGTGATCAACCTGGGCGCGCTCAAGTCCGGGCAGCACAGTGTGGTGGAGCGGGACATCGAGGACGTGGTCACCGCCGCCAAACTGGCGGGGCTTACGCAGGACGGGGACGACATTTGCGCGAAGGTGATCGTGGAGGTGGGGCTCACCACCCGCGAGGAGCAGGCCCGGGTGTGCAAGATGGCGAAGGGGGCGCGGGCGGACTTCATCAAGACCTGCACCGGAATCGGCCCCAGGGGGGTCACGGTCCAGGACGTCAAGCACATCCGCCAGGTGGTGGGGAGAGAGATGGGAATCAAGGCCGCCGGCGGAATCCGGACCATCGAGCAGGCGATGGCGCTCATCAATGCCGGGGCGAACCGCATCGGCACCAGCACCGGGGCGGCGATCGTAGAGGCCTACGACCAGTACCAGTGGGCGGTGACGGAGGGAGCCCTTCCCTGAGGGCAGTCCGGCCGATGCCCGCCGCCGCTCCCTGGACACAGCGAGCGTGGGAGAGGTGAGCCGGGCGCGCAGTTACCAAGTCTCCGCGATCGTGCTTCGCCAACGCGACCTGGGCGAAGCGGACCGCATCGTCATCCTGCTGACGCGCGAGCGCGGCAAACTCTCCGTGGTGGCCAAAGGCGTGAAGAGGGCCCGCAGCAAACTCGCCCCCGCGCTCCAACTCTTCACCCACGCACACCTGCAACTCGCGAGAGGACGCTCTCTGGAGGTGGTGACCCAGGCACAGGCGGTGGCGGCCTTCCCGCGCCTCCGCTCGGATGTCGAGCGCTATGCCTGCGCCTCCTACACCGCCGAACTCGCCGACGCCATGATCGAGGAGGGCGCCTCCTGTGAGTGGGTGTTCGACCTGGTGGAGAGCACGCTCGCCGCGCTCGACGACGGCGGGGACATGGCCTCCCTGGTGCGGGGATTCGAGTTGAAGTTGCTCACCGGCCTGGGCTATGGCCCGGAACTGGAGCGGTGTGTGGAATGCGGGGTGGAGGTCGGCGATCGGGCGGGAGGATTCTCCGCAGTGGAGGGAGGCGTCATCTGCCCGCGGTGTGCGCGGGGGGGCGCGCCCATCTCTGAAGCGGCCCTCGCCGGCCTGCGCGGCCTGCTGCGGCTGCCTCAGTCGGACCTGGGCGGGAAGAAACTGAAGGAGTCGGTGCGGCAGGAACTGGAGCGGCTGATGCGGCGGTTCGTCGACTACCGGGTGGAGCGCGAGTTGCGCAGCGCGGCCTTCCTGCCCAAGTGAGACCGCGAGGGAAGTGATGAAGAACGCGGATATCGCAGAGATATTCTCCCAAATCGCCACCTTGCTGGAGATAAAGGGCGAGAACCCCTACCGGGTGAGGTCCTACCAGCGCGCGGCGGAGACCATCGCCAACCTGACCGAAGAACTGTCGGCGATCAGGGAACGAGGCGAACTCCAGCAACTCCCGGGCATCGGCGCGGCCACCGCCGGGAAGATCGAGGAACTGCTGGACACGGGCAAGTGCGCCCACCACCAGGAACTGCTGCGCGAGATTCCGGAGAGCGTATTCGAGTTGCTGGAGATCCAGGGGGTGGGGCCCAAGACGGTGAGGCTCCTGTGGGAGCGGTTGGGCATCGCCACCGTGGAGGCGCTGGAGGAGGCGGCGCGAGGGGGTCTGTTGCGCGAGTTGCCCGGGCTCGGCGAGAAGACGGAGCAGGAGATACTGAAGGGCATTCAGCGCCTCAGGGAGTACGGCGAGCGCACCAACCTGGGCGTGGCCTGGGAACTGGCGCAGAGCATCATGGCCCACCTTCGCGCCTGCGCTCCCGTGGCTCGCATGGAGGCGGCCGGCAGCCTGCGCCGCATGAAGGAGACCATCGGCGACATCGACATCCTCATCACCTCCGAGCGGCCGGAGGAGGTGATGGAGTGCTTCGTGGGGATGGAGCACGTGGTCCAGGTGCTCGCACACGGACCGACCAAGAGCAGCGTGCTCACCGAGGAGGGCGTCCAGGCCGATCTGAGGGTGGTCGCGCCGGAGAGTTGGGGGGCGGCGCTCCAGTATTTCACGGGGTCGAAGCAGCACAACGTGCGGTTGCGCGACCTCGCCGTGCGCGC
>JALGTT010000211.1 GCA_029821235.1 Candidatus Hebobacteria bacterium
GACGGGGAACCGCACCGCGAAGGGGGCGATGAAGGAACTCGAGACGAGCCTCAAGAACCTGCAGACGGACTACCTGGACCTGTACCAGGCGCACTGGGTGTGCAACAACGAGGAGCTGGACAAGGTCCTCGGCCCCGGCGGGACGCTGGAGGCGCTGCGGAAGGCGAAGGAGCAGGGGAAGATCCGCCATTTCGGGATCACCATGCACCGGCACCGCGCGGCGATCCGCCGGGCGATCGAGTCCGATCTGTTCGAGACCATCATGCTCGCCTGGAACCCCCTGGACGAGGAAGGGGTGGATGACTTGATCGCCCTCGCCCATGCGCGGGACATGGGGGTGATCATCATGAAGCCCCTGTCCGGGGGCGTGCTGGTGTCCCCGAAGGATGCGCCGCGGGTGGACGGACTGGACCCCGTGGTGGCGGGGACGCTGCGGGCGATTGCCGTGCGCCCGGATGTGAGCACGGTGATACCCGGCATGGTAAGCGTGGACGAGGTGGAGCAGAACTACCGGGCGATCACCACCGCGAGTTTGTTCGACGACGCGGCACGGCGGAAGTTGTTCGAGACCATCGCGGCGATGAAGAAGAAACTGCGGTACGGGCAGTTGTGCCTGGGCTGCGGCTACTGCCTGCCGTGCACGCAGGGGATCGAGATCCCGCAAGTGTTCCGGGCGCTCTATATGCACCAGCAGTATCCGAGCGATCAGCGGTTCATGGGCAGAGAGTTGTACGACAGCCTCACGGTGCCCGCGGACGCGTGCGTGGAGTGCGGGGAGTGCGTGCCGCGCTGCCCGGCCGGGATTGACATACCCGCGCGCATGAAGGAGGCGATTGCCGCCTTCGGGAGCAGAAAGACGGGATAGGAGAGCCGACACGCAGTGTGGGGGGGCGGAGTCCGCCAGAGGTGGATGATGCCGGTGGCGGGCAAAGGTGCCCTACAGCACGCTCGCGCTGAGCGGCGGCGCAGGGCCGTTTGCTCTACATGGGCAGGTCGAACGCTCTCTGGATGAAGACCGCCATCTGCGCGCGGTCAACCGGATCCTCGGGGTGGTACTCGCCGCCATAGCCTTGGACGATGCCCTGGGCATGGCAGTATTCCACATAGTCGAATGCCCAGTGATCGGTGGGCACGTCGGAAAAGGTTGCGGTGTCCGGTCCCGCGGGTACGTTTTCGTCACCGGCGGCGCGGGCGCGGGCGACGTAGACCGCCATCTGGGCGCGGTTGACCATCTCGTTCGGATGGTAACCATCCCAATAGCCGGACACGATGCCTTGCGCGTAGCAGTACTCGACGTACTTGTAGGCCCAGTGACTGTCGGGCACATCGGAGAAGGTGGGAGTGGCCGGACCGTTAGGGACGGCTGCGTCGGAGCCGGCAAGGGCGCGGGCAACGAAGACTGCCATCTGAGCGCGGTTTACCGGATCGTCCGGATGGTAGCCATCCCAGTATCCTTGGACGATGCCCGCGTCGACGCACGCCAGGATGTACGAGTAGGCCCAGTGGTCCTCTGGCACGTCCGCGAAGGTCACCCGCAAGTAGTCGGGTTCGGTTGCCGTGTCGGAGCCGCCGGGGCCGGCCACGGTCAGGGTGACGGTATATATGCCCGGGCTGTCATAGACGTGGGCGGGGTTCTGCTCTGTGGAGGTCGCGCCATCCCCGAAGTCCCACGTCCACGAGGTGGGGTGGTTGGTGCTGAGGTCGCTGAAAGCAACCGTCAGCGGTGTGGTGCCGCTGGTTGGCGACGCGGCGAACGCGGCGACCGGGGCAAGCGGGAGAACGGTGACGTAATCCGGCTTTGTCGCCGTGTCCGACCCTCCGTCATTGCCAGCGGTGAGGCTCACCGTGAATGCGGCATCCGTATCGCCCGCGTTCTCATAGGTGTGACTCGGGTTCTGCTCCGTGGAGGTGGCTCCATCCCCGAAATCCCAGGTCCAGGAGGTGGGATGGTTGGCGCTGAGATCGCTGAAGGCGACCGTCAGCGGTGTGGGGCCGCTGGTTGGCGAAGCGGTGAAGTCGGCGACCGGAACGAGCGGCGTCACCGTTATGTAGTCCGGCTTCGTGGCCGTGTCAGAGCCTCCGTCGTTTGCGGCGGTCAGGCTCACCGTGAAGGTGAGAGTAGTGCCGCCGGAGTTCTCATAGGTGTGGACGGGGTTCTGCTCGATTGACGTGCCGCCGTCCCCGAAGTCCCAATTCCAGGAAGTCGGGCTGTTCGTACTTAGGTCAGAGAAAGTGACCGCGAGAGGCGTGGTACCGGAAGTCGGAGCGGCTGAGAACTCAGCGACGGACGCCAGAGGGGGCACGGTGATGTAGTCAGGCTTCGTCTCCGTGTCGGACCCGCCATCGTTGGCAGCGGTGAGGCTCACCGTGAAGGTGAGTGTTGTGCCGCCGGAGTTCCCGTAGGTGTGAGATGGGTTCTGGTCCGTGGAGGTGGCTCCGTCGCCGAAGTCCCAACTCCACGAGGTGGGGCTGTTCGTGCTCTGGTCGCTGAAGGTGACCGAAAGCGGTGTGACACCACTAGTCGGCGACGCGGTAAAGTCCGCGACGGGAGCGAGAGGGATCACAGAGATGTAGTCGGCCTTGGTCTCCGTATCGGAGCCTCCGTCATTGGTCGCCGTGAGAGACACCGTGAAGGTGAGGGTAGTGCCGCCGGAGTTCTCATAGGTGTGGACGGGGTTCTGCTCCGTGGAGGTGGCTCCATCGCCGAAGTCCCACGACCAGGAGGTCGGGTGATTGGTGCTGTCATCTGAGAAGGCGACCGTCAGCGGCGTCGTGCCACTCGTAGGTGCGGCCGAAAAGTCCGCCACCGGTGTGGGCGGAATCACCGTGATGTAATCCGCCTTCGTTTCCGTGTCGGTGCCGCCGTCGTTTGCGGCAGTGAGGCTGACTGTGAAGGCGAGGGTGGTGCCGCCGGCGTTCTCATAGGTGTGACTCGGATTCTGCTCCGTGGAGGTACCGCCGTCTCCGAAGTCCCAATCCCAGGAAGTCGGACTGTTGGCGCTCGTGTCCGTGAAGGCCACCGTCAGCGGGGTGGTGCCTGAAACAGGAATGGCCGAAAACTCAGCCACCGGTGTGGGCGGAATCACCGTGATGTAATCCGCCTTGGTCTCCGTATCAGATCCGCCGTCGTTGGTGGCGGTGAGGCTCACTGTGAAGGTGAGAGTGGTGCCGCCGGAGTTCTGGTAGGTGTGTGTAGGATTCTGCTCCGTGGAGGCGGCGCCGTCGCCGAAGTCCCACGACCAGGAGGTGGGGCTGTTGGCGCTCTGGTCGCTGAAGGTCACTGTGAGCGGCGTCGT
>JALGTT010000212.1 GCA_029821235.1 Candidatus Hebobacteria bacterium
TTTTCACCCGGTCTCCTCCTCCGCCGCCTATGCGGCATCCCATGGCATTGGGGGAGACAATTCTTCTCGTAGTACGTTTCTCCTTTTCGTGCTACGCCTTTTCTGCGTGCTGGTGGGCGCCCCTCCCTTGTGGCTTAATCGAGGTGTGCACTATCTTGCCGTGCTGGACGCCCTTGGCGCTGATCAACTGGTTGGCCATCGCCATCACCTCATCGGCGTCGCCGCGCAGCACCACCACCTCCAGGCAGGCGCACTCGTCCAGGTGAACGTGGGTGGTGCAGACTACCAGTTCGTCGTGCCGGTGCTGGGCGGCGATCAGCGCCTGGCTGAGGGTGCGAACCCGGTGATCGTAGACGAGGGTGACGGTGGCCACCACCTCCCCCTCCGCCTGCTCCCAGGCGGCCTGGACCAGCGCATCCCGCATCAGATCCCGGATCGCCTCCGAGCGATTGGGGTAGCCCTTGGCGGCGATCAGGTTGTCGAACTCCTCGGCCAGTTCGGTCGGCACCGAGACGCCAAATCGCTCAACTGCCATGGTAGCACCTCCAGGGGGCATGGTAACACGACGCTTTCCACCAGTCAACCGCGCTACGCGCTGACGACGGCCGCATAGACGCTCCACCGGTACAGGCGCGGGTTCTGCCCTCCCACACGCTCGGCGGCCGCGCTGGAGCATCCGCCTCACCTGCAACGCCTTGCTGAAGATGCCCTCAATGAGAGTCGCAACGGCATCAATCTCAACCGTTGCCCTCCCCTCCCGGCACAAGCCGCTTGCTCATCACAACCACCGGCTCCCACGTTTCGTAGTCCAGGCTCTGGTAGAGCCCAACCGCCGCCGGGTTGTCCCTCCTGGTAAGCAGGACGATCCGATGGGCGCCCAGGGCCTTTAGGCGCTTCTCCGCCTCCCGGGTCAGAGAACGACCAATGCCCTGTCGCCGATGCTCCGGGTACACGGCCAATCGCTGAATCCATCCCCAACCGCGGTCCATGTGCCCCATTACAGTGCCGAGCAGAGCGCCGTCCTTCTCGACCAACACGATGAAACCCCGCGGGTCGGCCGCCCTTTGCTGTAGCATCTCTTCGGTGTCGTTGAGGCCAGGCTCCCAGCCACACTCCTCCCAGAGAGCCATCACTGCCGCGTGGTCCGAGGGGCGGTAACTCCGGATCAGCGGATGTGAGATGTCCGGCTGTAGGGAGGGCGTCCACACCCCCTCCTGCGCCTCCCACTCCTCCCGCAAGATCGCCATCGAGACCACGTCCTCCCACTCGCCTCGCTTGAAGCGCGCCTTGCGATGATAGCCCTCGCGGCGGAAGCCGCATTTCTCATAGCAGCGGATGGCGCGCGCGTTCTCGGCAAACACCTCCAGGCGGATGCGGTGCAGGCCCATCTCGGTGAAGCCCAGACGCAGCACCTCGCGCACGGCCGCCCCACCAAACCCCTGATTCCAGGCGGTCTTATCGCCGATGATGATGCCGAAGACAGCCGTCCGACCGGCCGCGTCGGGATCGAGGGAGCAGCCTCCGATGTGCCTGCCCTCTGCTTCGATCTGCCAGTTCCGCCCCCGGTGTTCGGCGGAGGTGACCGCGCGGAACCACTCCCGCTCTCCCTCCAGGGTGGCGGTTCCCGCCTCCAACTCGGTGAATCGCGTCACCTCGGGATCGTTGATCCATTCCACCCAGCGGGGCAGATCGTCTTCGGTTACCGGCCTCAGTCTCACCCTCGTCTGGGGCATCGGCTTTCCTCCATACAAAAGCGAAAGACCACAGGCTGCTTGGGGATTGCCTGTGGTCTCGGTGGGTGCGGATTATGGATTCGGAATCAGGTCATCGAACGAGACCAGCAGGCGCGGGGATTCAAACGCGGAACAATGCAGTCGCGCCAAGTTCGCACGCGAAGGGACAGAGAGCGAAAATGCCGGCTCGTCAGCGCCATGCTGGCGAGAGAGTAGCAGGGAAACTGTGGGCTGTCAACCGCGTGAAGCCCTGAATATGCCCGGCGGAGCGTGCGGCCCGGTGGAGATTGCCCCGCCCAGCCGGACAGTTGTGCCGAACGGGCGCCCATGCAGGCCACTTCTTGTGATGATGTTCACCAAGTTGTAACTCCTCTGCGGTAACCTAGCGCCTGCGAGTGGCGGCATCGTGCTTGGCTTCAGCAGGCGGCCCCTGTGTGCGTCGGGGAGCACACAGGGGCGACAACCGGCCAAGGATGAGTGCCGCGGTGGGAAGAAGCATGGGCACGCCCGCGTTCTCGCGTGCGCGGCCGAGGAGGCAGAGATTGACTGTCGGCCGGCGCAGATGGCTACTGATGATCCTGGCCGTCGTCTGGCTGGCCGAGGCCGGCACGGCTCGCGCCGTACCGCCTCCCTCGAGTCGCTGGTGGCGGAGGCGCTGGCGAACAGCGCGGAGCTGCGCTCCCTCGAGGCGCGCATCGAGGCCGCGGAGGCAATGGTGGGGCCGGCCGGGGCGCTGCCCGATCCCATGCTGTCGGTGGGCGCCAGTCTCCTCGCCTCGAAAGGTGTCGCGGCCTTTCTGCGGAACCCCTGTCGCGCCGCCCTGAGGGCGGTGTCATCGCGCGAGGTGTATTGAGATGAGACTTGGCGTAGTCGGCTATGGCAGGCGAATCAGCAGCATGATCCGCGGCCCCATCCGCAAGGCGTGGCCGGAGGTGCAGGTGGCGGCGATCGTGGACCCGGACGAAGAGGGGGCGAGGAGCAGGCTGGACGAGTGTGATAGGGACGCGGTCGTCTTCTATCCCACCCTCGACGAGATGGTGCGGAAGGCGAAGCTCGACGCCCTCCTGATCGGGACTCGCTGCAACCTTCACGCCCCGTATGCAATCGAGGCCGCCAGGTACGACCTGCCGCTCTTCCTGGAGAAGCCGGTGGCCACCTCCATGGAGCAGGCGGTGGCGCTGGAGAAGGCCTTCGAGAAGGCTCGCTGCGAAGTGGTGGTCAGTTTCCCGCTGCGGGTGTCCCCCCTCTGCGAGCTGGCCCGCCGCCGGATCGCAGACGGAGCGGTGGGAGATCCCGAGCACGTGCTCGCCGTGAACTACGTGCCCTACGGAACCGGCTACTTCGACGGGCATTACCGGGACTATGCCGTGACCCAGGGGCTCTTCATTCAGAAGGCCACCCATGACTTTGATTACCTGATGTATCTCATGGGCGCCAACATCGTGCGGGTGGCGGCGATGGCCTCCTGGGGGAGGGTCTTCGGGGGCGACAAGCCCGCGGGGCTGTGGTGCTCGCAGTGCGACGAATGGGACACGTGCCCGGAGAGCCCGAAGAACCG
>JALGTT010000213.1 GCA_029821235.1 Candidatus Hebobacteria bacterium
TTCACCGCCTTCATCCCGTGGACCTTCCAGCCGGCCAACACGGACCTCGGCGGCGAGGCGGCCGGGCCGCACGACTATCTCCGCACCCTTGCCGTGTCCCGCCTGGTGTTGGACAATGTGCCCAACCTGCAGGCCTCGTGGGTGACCCAGGGGGCCGAGATCGGGCAGATTTCACTCGCCTTCGGGGCCAACGACCTGGGGAGCACCATGCTGGAGGAGAACGTGGTGCGGGCGGCGGGTGTCACCTTCCGCATGTCCGCGCAGGAACTGGCGACACTCATCCGGCGGGCCGGCTTCACGCCCGCGCGAAGAGATACGTACTACGAGCAACTGGAGATGTGGCGATGACGCAGGACGACCGGCTGGCGGTGATCGGCGGGAGCGGCGCGCACCGCGTGCTCGCCGACGCGGCCGAGAAGTGCACCCGCCTGGGGCCTATGGAGACCCCCTTCGGCGAATCCGCGCCCATCTACCGGGCGCGGGCGGGCGACGTTTCCTTTCTCTTCCTCCCCAGACACGGGGAGGGCGGATACCAGCTCGCCGCGCCGTGGGTGAACTACCGCGCAAACGTATACGCTCTGAAGGAGCACGGCGTCTCCCGCATCCTCTCCTGGTCCGGGCCGGGCGCGATTGACACGACGCTTCAGGTAGGCCAGTTCGTGGTCCCGAACGACCTGCTGGACGAGACGCGCGGCCGCGAGAGCAGTTTCTACAAGGGCACCGGCCTGGGATTCATCAGGCAGGCCCCCGTGTTCTGTCCCGAACTGCGAGAGGCCGTGGTCACCTCGCTGCACCGGCTGAGATTGGAGTGCCGGGATTACGGCATCTACGTCTGCACCCAGGGACCTCGGCTGGAGACTCCGGCGGAGATCCGCCGCTATCGCAGAGATGGGGCCGCACTGGTGGGCATGACGCTCTGCCCGGAGGCTTTCCTGGCGCGCGAACTGGAGATGTGCTACGCGGCGGTATGCTATGTCACCAACTATGCAGAGGGGGTGTATGAGAGGGATACGCGGCCCGGCGACCTGTTCGGCGGGTTGATCGGGGAGGCGGAAAAGGAGGCGGCCGACGAGGCGCTGGGGAGGTTCCTGGAGATCGCCACTCTGGTGGCGCGCATCGCCCCCGAGGAACGACACTGCGGGTGCGGATTCGCCATGGAAAGGTACCGGAAAGAGGGCCGCATCGGCGAAGACTGGCATACGTGGATGGGGGAGCGGTGATGGCCGAACGGAACGACTGGGACTTCGCCGACCTGGGCATGAAGCACACCCAGTATCTCACTCACTTCTTTCATCACTGGACCGCGAAGTTCATCCCTCAGATTCCCGCGCGCGCCATCGAACAGTACGCGCGGCCGGGGGACATCGTGGTGGATCCGTTCATGGGCTGCGGCACCACGCTGGTGGAGGCGGCGCGGCTGGGGCACGATGCCTGGGGGACCGACATCAATCCGCTGGCGGTTCGCATCGCACGGGCAAAGGTGGCTCCCATCGAGCGCGCTCAACTCGCCGACTACCTCGCCTGGCTGGAGAAGGCGGCCAGGAAGCCGGAGGCTCACCTGGCGCCGACGGCCGCGCTGTTTGAGGGAAGCGACCGGTGGTTTCGCGAGGACGTGGCGCGGGCGATCCGCGCCGTGCTGGACCGCGCCTCGGAACTGGAGGCGGGCACGCGCAACTTCGTGGAGATCGGCCTCTCCGACCTGCTGAAGGGCATCAGTAACGCGCGCATGGACCGCACCCTTCCCCAACTCCCCGCAACCCCCAAGTACGTGGACAAGAAGCACTATCACCGCGTGGTGGACAACCGCACCCGGAGGATCAATGCGTTCGCCCGGCTGCGGAGCCAACTTCGGCGTATGGAGCGCGCGCTGGATGAGTTCCACCGGCAGGCGCGGGGGAGGCCGGAGCCGATTCTGCACGACGCGCGGGACCTGGCCTCTCTGGGGAAGAGGGCGCAGTTGGCGGTAACCTCGCCTCCCTACTGGAGCGCGCAGAACTACCAGAGACTGCACTGGCTCTCGTTTCAGGTGCTCGGGCTGGACGCGCCGGGCGCGGGGGAGATCGGGCGCCGGCCGCGCGACTACCTCGACGAGATGGAGAAGGTCATCGCGCAGCTCACACAGGTGCTGTCAGGGTGCTTCGTGCTGGTGATAGGGGAGTCGAAGGACGGGATTCACGAACAGGTGCGGGACCTGTGCGCGGCCCACGGCATGAAACCCAAGGAGACCTTCCGGCGAAGGCTGGTGAACCAGGCCCTCTTCGTGAAGGCGGTGAGAAACGAGTTCATCTACGTCTTCGAGCACCGCGGTTGAACGCGCGCGGCAGCAGCCAGGTGACGCGGGCGGGGTCGCCCTCCTTCTCGTGCAGCATCACCAGCACCTGCCGCAGGCCGTCGGCCCGATATCCGGCCCGGAACGCGAACAGGGTTCCGAACTGATCGGCCTCGTACTCCTTCTCGCGGTATCCCTGCCGCATCTCCAGATCGAGGGCGATGGAGGCGGCCTGGCGGATGGACTTGGAACTGCGCCGGGTCACCAACTCCACCAACAGGCTCTGCGTCATCGCCTTCTCGATGGCGGCCTTGGCGTGGTGGTGGTCAACGTGTACCGCCTCGTGCCCGATGATGCCGGCCAATTGATCATCGTTCTTCACATAGCCCATCATGCCCTTGGTGCCATAGATGAATCCCCCGGGCAGGGCCAGCGCGTTGATCTCATCGGTGTTGAGGATCTTGAAGGTCCACGGGAGGGCCGGGTCGCTGGTGGTGGAGGCGATGCGACGGCCGATGGCTTCGAGGCGCGCCTGGGCGGCCGGGTCGTTCACCACCCCGTACTTCTGCTCCAACTGGGCCGAGCCGTCGCGGCCGATGCTGATCTCGGTCTCCCGGTCAATTTCGAGCGGATTGT
The DNA here is from genome assembly GCA_029821235.1 of Candidatus Hebobacteria bacterium. Taxonomy (GTDB): domain Bacteria; phylum Armatimonadota; class Hebobacteria; order Hebobacterales; family Hebobacteraceae; genus S016-27. Next base: position 2,906 of record JALGTT010000213.1, read on the forward strand.
CGCATCCCGCGCACAAGATGCCGAGCGCAAACACGAGCGCCAGGCACAGCCCGAGATACCCTCGTTTCATCTCGCAACTCCTCCTCGTGATCAGTCCAGTAGTTAGCCGCACGAGTAACAGGTCCTGTTTCTCGGCCGACACTCGGCCTGGTTCCGGGGAAGGAATGAACACGAGTTGCGTCGCAGATAATCTCACTGCCCCGCGTAAGTCGAGAATGAATGGAATGAAGAAGCAACTCGAACGTCTCCGCGATGAGGCGCTGCGACGCAAGGTGCAATTCGCGGAGATGCGTTTCGCCGCAGTCGCGCGCACCGCGCTGGTGCTCCAGGACGGACGCGCGGACCGCGTGGCGGAGAGGAAGGGGGCGGGCCTTGGCGTGAGGGTGCTGTCGGAGGGGGCGTGGGGGTTCGCCAGCACGGAGTCCCACTCCTACGACGACTGGACTGCCTGCCTGGAATCCGCCATCTCGCTCGCGCGGGTCTCCTCTGCGCGGATCGAGGAGCGCGTGGAACTGGCCGAGGTGGAGCCGGTGGTGGACGAGGTGCGGGCCGCCTTCGAGATGGATCCGGCGGAGGTTTCGCTGGACCGCAAGTTGGCCGCCATCCGCGGTTACGAGCAGGCCTCCGCGCGGCGCGCGGGCGAGCATGCGGCCAACCTGCTGACCGGATACAACGACGCGCGCGAGGCGGAGATCGTGTGCAACACGCGGGGCACGCTGGTAGCCTCGGAGACGGTTCGCACTCTCGTCTGGCATGCCATCACCGCGCGCAACGGCTCGGTTCTGCAGCGGGCGCGCGAGTTGCGCGCAGAGCAGGCGGGTTTCGAGTTGGTGGAGGCGACGCCGGCCGAGGACTTCAGCGTGAAGGCGGCGGCGCGGGCGGTATCGCTGCTGCGGGCCGACCCCGCTCCGGCGGGCAAGTTCCCCGCGGTGTTCCACCCCTCCATCACCGGACTGCTGGTGCACGAGGCGATAGGACACAACGCGGAGGCGGACCACGTGCTCAGCGGGACCTCCATCCTGGAGGGCAGGCTGGGCACCAAGATCGCCGCGGATTGTATCACCATCGTGGATGACGCCACTCTGCCCAAGTCGTGGGGCTCGTATCGTTACGACTCCGAGGGCGTGGCCGGCCGGCGGCGCGTGCTGGTGGAAAAGGGGGTGCTGAAGCAGTTCATGCACTCCCTGGAAACGGCCGCGAAGATGGGTGTGGAGCCCAACGGGTCGGCGCGGGCCGACGGGTTCATTCACCGGCCCATCGTGCGAATGAGCAACACGATGATCGAGCCCGGCGAACTCTCTCTGGAGGAACTGATCGCCGACATCGACCTGGGGATTCTGTTGCGCGGTGGGCAGTGGGGATATGTCTGGTGTGAGAAGGGCCAGTACACCTGTCACGCGGGCGAGGGAGTGATGATCCGGGATGGGCAACTTGCCGAGCAGGTGCGGAATGTCTCCATCTCCGGCATGACCCTGGAGACGCTGGCGAACGTGCTGGGGGTGAGCCGGGACTTCGAACTGCGGATGCCGGGCAACTGCGGCAAGAACGGCCAGAGCATGCCGGTGAACGGGGGCGGACCCTATCTCAAGGTCAAGGAAATCGTGGTCGGAGGCCAGGGGTGAGGAGCCTCGATGTCTGATCTGCTGAAACTCGCGGAGATTGCCTGCGACGCGGCGATGCGGGCCGGGGCGGAGTTCGCGGACGCCTCGGTGGACGAGGGACGCGGCGTCTCGGTGTCCATCGAGAAGAACGCCATCCAGTGCAGCGACGCGCGCCAGTGGGCCCGCGTCTCGGTGCGCGCCTTCGTGAAAGGGGGCACCGGCTGGTTCAGCGGGTCGGGCGCCTCCGAGGAGGCGGCAGCCGAGGCCGGCCGATCGGCCGCCGAGGCGGCCAAGGCGGCGGAGCCGGACCCCGACTTCGTGGACCTGGTGTCGCCGGCGGAGTTCCCCGAGGTGCCCGGGCTGCACGATCCTCGACTGGCCGAGATTTCGCCCGCGGTGGTGGCTCAGTGGGCGGTGGGCAACATTGACTCGGCGCGGGCGGTAACCGATGAGGCAATCGTCTCCGGCGGCGCGAGCGCGAACTGGAATCGCTGGGCCTTCGCCAACAACCTCGGGGTGGCGGTCGCACAGCAGACCACCGCGGCCTCGGTGAGCGCTCATGTGGTGATTCGCCGGGGGGATGATGTCGGCTCCTTTTTCGAGTGGGACTCCGCGCGCGGGCTCGCCGACCTGGAGGTCGAGGGGATCGGCGCGCGCGCCGCGTCGGAGGCGCTCAGATACCTGGGCAGCAGGCCGGTCAAGACGGCCATCCTGCCGGTGGTGTTCGGCCCTCTCGCCAGCGATGGGTTGATGATGGGGCTGTGTGCTGCGGCCAGCGCCGAGGAGATTCAGCGCAACCGGTCTTTTCTCATCGGAAAGAGAGGGGAGCGCGTTGCATCAGAGGCGGTCACTCTGGTGGACGACCCGCTGATACCGGGCGGCCTCAGTTCCTCCAACGGGGCGTGCTGAAGACCTATCTGCACAGCCACTATACGGCCCGCAAGTCCGGCGAGGAAAACACGGGCCATTCCACGCGGGGCGGCATCGCACCCACGAACGTGATTCCCACATTGGGTGAGAAGACCGCGGCGCAGATCATCGGAGAGGTGGAGGACGGTATCTACGTTGCTCTGGGCAACCCGGTGCCGGATACCGCCTCGGGCCAGTTGTCCGCTCTGGTTGACGCCGGGTTCCGCATCGAGCGCGGCGAGTTGACTCACCCCCTGAAGAATACGATGGTGGCGGGACACGCTCTGGAGTTGATGGGCGCCATTGACGCCATTTCCTCCGACTACCGCGCGGAGCCGGGGCGAGTGCTGCCCACGGTGCGGGTGCAGGCGATGAAGGTGGCGAGCGCGGACTGAGGTCAGTCCGTCAGCAGTTCGCCGTCGAAGGCGAGAGGCGAACTCACATCCAGGTGCCCGCCGATGGTTTCCACCACCTCTCCCTCCACGAGGATCTGGACTTTCTCCACCCCGGGCAGCGAGGTGAGGGTGTTCACGATGGAGTAGACGGTGGCCGCCTCGTTGGACGATCCTCCGGGAAAGCGGCTGACGAGTTCCTCGCTGAAGTCCGCAGTCGCAATGCCGTCCTCTGTCTTCACCCCCAGCAGCCTCGCGCCCTCCGGCAGCGGCCGCACACAGCCGTCCACAGCCGTCAGGAAGGGGGCCGGAGATCATCTCCTCCACCGCGCTGGCGGCCGGAGACTCGGCCGGCACCTGGCGCTCCACGGGCACCAACTCCACCCCCCTGTCAGTCATGCGCACGAAGTAGACGACTGCGGTGATGGTGCGCGCAGCCTGGTCGTCTCGCGCGCGGGCGGCCCTGTCTGCGTTACGGGCGCGCCCCCCTCCGCGCAGCCAATGGTGCGCGGTGATGAACTCGGGGCGCGCGCGCCAGATCCAGATCGCCCCCGCCGCCAGCGCGATGACGGAGAGGATGGCGGCCCAGGAGCGCGCGCGTGTTGACTTGGACTGTTTCCGGCTCATTCTCCCTCCGCGTTCTCGTCACCCGTTCGGCCCAGGAAGTCCATGATCCCTCGCGCGATGGCCCTCGCGGCCCGCTCCCGGAAGTTGTCGTTGAGCAGCCGCTTCTGATCGCCCCAATGATTGATGAACGCAGTCTCCACCAGAATGCCGGGCACGCGGGTTCTGCGAATCACCGCG
>JALGTT010000214.1 GCA_029821235.1 Candidatus Hebobacteria bacterium
TATAACGCGACCATGTTCTTCATCCCGCCGCGGCGCTCGGCGGTGGCCGTGGCCGGCTTCATGCAGGAGAACCCGGAACTCGAGGAATTCGTGCGCCTCATGGACCAATACGGCAAGTCCTTGCCCGCCATCCCGGAGTGGTTCGAGATTCGCACCGGCCTCCAGTCCGCGGTATCCGCCGCCATCTACGGCACCAAGACCCCGGAGCAGGCCCTGCGGGACTACTCGCGCGAACTCGACGCGCTGCTCGCGGAGCGAACGGGACGGTGAAGACCGTTAGGCGTGCTCTGAGATACCTCCGGCCATACTGGCATTGGCAGGCGGCCGCGCTGGCTGGTCTGTGCGCTGATCGTGGTCGCTGCGGGCTTCATCTGGCCATTCACCACCAAGTGGCTGGTGGACGGGGTGTTGATGCCCGGGCCTCCGGCCCCGCGCCTGGCCACCCTCAAGTGGGTCACCATCATCACCGTCATCGCGGTCCTCGTCCGCAGCGCTTTCGGCCTCGTCCGCGCCTATCTCTTTGCCCAGGTGAGCGAGCGCGCGGCGGCCGATCTCCGCCGGGACCTCTTCCGTCACATGCACACCCTGCCCATGGAGTTCTTCGAGCGGGCGCACCGGCGGCATCATGTCCGTGCTGCAGAACGACGTGGAGGCGCTCCAGATGCTTTACGCCTCCACTCTGGTGGATGTCATCACCAATCTCCTGACCGCCCTGGTGGCCGTTTCCATTCTCTGGTACCACGACCCCGTCCTCACCCTCGAGGGCCTGCCCGTACCCATTCTCTTCGGCATCGTGCTCGCCCTCTTCGGCCGGCCGCTTCACCGCGTCGGCCGCGAGGTACGCGACCGCGTCCAGGGCGTGCAGGAAGTGCTCCAGGAGAGCGCCGCCGGCGCGCGGGAGGTGAAGGCATTCGGGCGGGGAGCCTCCGAACTGGGGCGCTACGTGCCGCGCGTGCGCGAACTCGTGCGGGCGCGCGTGCGGCAGGCAGTGCTCGGGGCCGCCAACTGGTCCATTGCCGATCTCGTGGCCTGGACGGGCATGACCGGAGTGCTGGTTCTCGCCTCCATCAAGGTGGTCCACGGCCACATGCAGCCCGGCACCGCGGTGCTCCTCCTCAGCACCCTGGGGATGCTCTTCGGGCCCGCGGGCGCGGTGAGCAACATCTACAACCAGGTGATGAGCGCCCTGGGCGCGGCCGACCGCGTCTTCGAGTTCCAGGACGCGGCGCCGGAGGTGGAGGCGGCCGCGCCGCGGGAACTCGCGGCCGTGGACGGAAGGGTCCGCTTCGAGCACGTCACTTTCCGTTACGACGAGGAGGGCGGCGACGTGCTGGAGGACATCGTTCTCGATGTCCGGCCTGGTGAGGTGATCGCCCTGGTGGGCCCCAGCGGAGCGGGCAAGAGCACCCTGGTCTCCCTCATCCCCCGGCTGTACGATCCCGCCGCCGGCCGCGTGCTGGTGGACGACGTGGATGTCCGCGACGTCTCTCTCGCCTCCCTCCGCGCCTGCATCGCCATGGTGCCCCAGGAGCCGTTCCTATTCGGCACCACGGTCAGGGAGAACATCGCCTTCGGCCGCGAGAGCGCAGGCGAGGAGGAGATTGTGGAGGCCGCGAAAGCGGCCAACGCGCATGAGTTCATCGTGCAACTCCCCGAGGGCTATGAAACCCAGGTGGGCGAGCGCGGCGTTCGCCTATCCGTGGGGCAGAAACAGCGTCTCGCGGTGGCCCGCGCCCTCCTGCGCAACCCGCGCATCCTCATCCTCGACGAGGCCACCTCCGCTCAGGACTCCGAGTCCGAGCGCCTGGTCCAGGAGGCGATGCGCAGGCTGATGGAGGGCCGCACCTCGTTCGTCATCGCCCACCGCCTCTCCACCGTGCTGCGCGCCGACCGAATCGTGGTATTGGAGAACGGACGCATCACCGAGATCGGCAAGCACGCGGATCTGTTGACGCGGGGAGGCACGTACGCGCACCTCTACGAACTGCAATTCACCGATGGAGCGAGCACGCGCGATGAGCACGACTAGCGCAGCCAAACGCGAGGCCCGCACCGCCTGGCTCTTTCTCACGCCGGGCCTCGCGCTCTTCTTCCTGTTCGTGCTCATCCCCGTGCTGGCCGCGCTCTATCTCTCCTTCTGCCGGTACGACATCATCCACAGCCCCGTGTGGATCGGGCTCGGTAACTACGCGCGCATCGCCCGCGACCTCTCCGGACACGGGGTGTTCTACCTCTCCCTCCGCAACACGGCCCAATACGCCGTCGGCACCATCCCGGTGGGAATGGCGCTCGCGCTGGGGCTGGCCCTGCTCGTGAACGCGGGACTGCGGGGCGTCTCCCTCTACCGCACCTCGTACTACCTGCCCGTGGTCACCAGCTTGGTGGCCGTCTCCATGGTGTGGATGTGGCTCTACGACCCCACCTACGGGCTCCTGAACTACGGGCTCGAGCTTCTCTCCCGCGGACTCAGTTTCGTCGCCCACCGCAAGGTTGAGATTCCGCCCCAGACCTGGCTCGCCGACCCGGGGCAGGCGATGCCCGCCATTATCGCCATGTCCATCTGGCGCGGACTCGGCTACAACATGGTCATCTATCTGGCCGGGCTCCAGGGGATCCCCGACCATCTCTACGAGGCCGCCACCATTGACGGCGCATCCCGCTGGCAGCAGTTCTGGGCGATCACCTGGCCGCTGTTGAAACCCACCACCGCCTTCATCCTCGTCATCTCGGTGATCGGCGCCTCCCAGGTGTTCGCGCAGGTATACGTGATGACCAACGGCGGCCCCAACAACGCCACCACTACCATCGTCCACCAGATCTTCCAGAACGCCTTTTCGTTCCTGAAGATGGGCTACGCCTCCGCGATGGCGTTCGTCCTCTTCGCCCTCATCTTCCTGCTCTCTCTCATCACCCTCCGGCTCACCCGGGGCGGACAGGTGGAATACGTATGACGGGCGCGCCCATCAAGACATCCTCCAGGGGGAAGAGATAGTGCGGCTCAGGCTCTCCCAGAAGACCCTCCTGCATCTGCTCCTCGCCGTGGGCGCGTTCACCATGGTCCTCCCCTTCTTGTGGATGCTCTCCACCTCCCTGAAGCCGGAGAAGGAGATTTTCACTTATCCGCCGGTCTGGCTGCCCAGCGCCTGGCATTTCGACAACTACCGCAGGGCGATGGCCTCCGCCGCGTTCGGGCGGTATTTCGTGAACACCATCATCTACGCCGGCGTGGTCACCCTCACCAACCTGCTGTTCTGCTCGATGGCCGCATACGCGTTCGCCAGGCTACGGTTCCGCGGGCGCGAAACACTGTTCATGATGGTGCTTGGCACGATGATGATCCCGGCCCAGGTCACCATGGTGCCGGTGTTCATCATGCTCAAGCGCTGTCCGCTGGCAGGGGGCAACGACCTGCTGGGGGTGGGCGGCCACGGGCTCCTCAACAGTTACCCGGGCCTCATCCTCCCCGCGGCGGTGGGCGCCTTCGGCATCTTCCTCCTGCGGCAGTTCTTCATGAGCCTGCCGCGGGAGTTGGAGGACGCGGCCCGCATTGACGGGTGCTCGGAGGCGGGCATCTACTGGCGCATCATCCTCCCCCTCTCCAAGCCGGCCCTCGCCACCCTGGGCATCTTCACCTTCACCGCCGCCTGGAACGAGTTCCTCTGGCCCCTGCTCATCACCAGCAAGGACTCCATGCGCACCCTCCAACTCGGTCTCCAGGTGTTCCAGAGCCAGTACACCACCAGTTGGGACCTGCTGATGGCCGGCACCGGTGCTCCTCCTCTTCCTGGCCGGCCAGCGCTACTTCACCCGCGGCATCGCCATGAGCGGAATGAAGGGGTAAGGGATTCCCCCACCGGCGTCGCGTATCGCGGCCCTGCTGTAGGGCGGGCATTTGGCTGGGTCCCGTCAGGGACCGCTGGCTAGGCCTTCGGCCGCCATGGCGGTCTGCCCGAGGCAGACCTAGTGTCCTGTCACAGAATTCCTGAACGTGCTGGGAAGAGATAGAGCCTGGGTCGCGAATAAGGGGTTGACTCCACTCCAGAAAGGAGAGACCCCTGATGGCAACCCAAG
>JALGTT010000215.1 GCA_029821235.1 Candidatus Hebobacteria bacterium
CCGGCGTGGTGGTGGTGATGAACCGCGACCACGTGAAGAAGCCGGAGGACCTGGTGACCACCATGTGGGAGGTCTACCAGGCCGGGCTGGTGGCGGAGTGCACCTTCCGCATTGACGGCGCCCTCATCAAGGAGGCGATGCAGGAACTCACCCGGCGGCGCGCGGCCGCCCCCGCGGACAAGCCGTTCGTGCTCGGCGTGGGCAGTGTCATCAACCCGAAGGAACTGGAGCAGGCGATCGAGTGGGGCTTCGACATGGTCGTCGCGCCCGGCAATGTGATGGGCGGATATGGTGAGGGAAAGGACTTCGTGCGGATCGCGCACGAGGCCAACGTCTTCGCCGCGCCGGCCATCCTCTCTCCCACCGAACTCCAGTACTTCATCGAGCGGGACGACGGACTGGAGCCGGACTGCGTGAAGATTTTCCCGGCGGGCGTCCACGGGCCGAGCGGGGTGGGCGGCCTCCTCGCGCCCTATGTCCGCGACCGGCACCAGGGCCGCATGATCATGCCCACCGGGGGCGTGAACGCGGAGACCGGACCCAAGTTCCAGGAGAACATCTCCAAGCGCGGCTTCACCCCCGTGCTCGGCATGTCCGCTCCTCTCGCCCTGGTGGGCAAGGAGAAGAAGCCGGGCGACGTGGACACCATCCGCCGCTCGCTCGCGGAGTTCAAGGCCGCGTTCAAGCCGTACTCGGGTTGAGCGCGCCGGCCGTCCGCCTGGGCGGACACATCACAACCGATACGAGGCTGAGAAAATGAAACAGGATTCCTTCGACATCACCGGCAAGGTGGTGGCCATCACCGGCGCGGCCGGGGTCATTTACTCCACCATCGCCCGCGGGCTGGCCGCCCGCGGCGCCAAAGTGGCGCTTCTGGACCTGCTGGCCGACAAGGCCCAGGAGGTGGCCGACGAGATAAAGAAGGAGGGCGGGCAGGCGGTCGCCATCCCCTGCAACGTGCTGGACGCCGAGAGCATCCAGGCCGCCCTCGACACCATCCTCCAGGACTTCGGCCGGGTGGATGTGCTGATCAACGGCGCGGGCGGCAACCGCGCCGGGGCCACCGTGCCCAGGGACGGCAAGTTCACCGACCTCGACACCGCCGAGTTGGACAAGGTGTTCGCCCTCAACTACAAGGGCACGTTCCTCCCCACCCAGATCTTCTGCCGCCACTTCGCGGAGCGCGGCGAGGGCGTGGTGGTGAACACCTCGTCCATGGCCGCCATCCAGCCTCTCACCAACGTCCCTGGCTACTCCAACGCAAAGGCGGCGGTGACCAATTTCACCCAGTGGCTGGCGGTGCAGGTGAAGGTGGACTACCCGGAGGCGAACATCCGCGTGAACGAGATCGCGCCGGGCTTTCTCGACACCACGCAGAACCACCGGCTCCTGTTCGAGGAGGACGACAAGACTCTCACCCCGCGCGGCGAGTCCATCATTCGGCACACCCCCATGGGCCGCTTCGGCGACCCGGAGGAGTTGCTCGGGCCGATCCTGCTCCTCATCTCCGAGGCCGGCTCCTTCGTGCACGGCTGCACCCTCACCGTGGACGGCGGCTTCGCCGTCTACTCCGGCGTCGGGCCGCTGGACGAGAAGCGGAAGTAGCGGGCCGCGCCCCTGATGCGGGCGCGGGCCGGTCCCGTGCCTCCGCGGGCGGGGCTTGTGCGAAGACCTGGCCACCCGGAATGGTCTGGGATGTTGCGCGGGCAGGAGGGCGGGGTAGGGTAGAGAACAGAATCCCAGACGGATGGCCGGCCGGGGCGTCGGCATCTGTCCCATCTGAGGAGGCACAAGCACTCATGGGAAACGTAGCCGAAGTGACGGACGCAACTTTCGAGCAGGAGGTTCTCAAGTCTGAACTGCCGGTGTTAGTTGATTTCTGGGGCCCCGGTTGCCCGCCGTGCGTGCGTATCGCCCCCATCCTCGAGAAACTGGCCGAGGACATGGCGGGGAAGGTCAAAGTGGTGAAAGTGAACGCCGCCCAGGAGTTCCAGACCGCCATGAAGTACCGCATCCAGGCGGTGCCAACCCTGTTCGTGTTCAAGAACGGCGAAGTGGTGCAGAACACCATCGGATTCCACAACGAGCAGGAGTTGCGACAACTCCTCTCCTCGGTCACCGACTGAGTCGCCATGTCCGAGGACCACGCCGCCAAACTGTGGGATCTGCTCATCATCGGCGCCGGTCCCGCCGGGCTCTCCGCCGCCATCTACGCCGGGCGCGGCGGACTGAGCGCCCTCGTTCTCGATAAACTCGGGCCGGGCGGACAGGTGGCCGTCAATCACCTGGTGGAGAACTACCCGGGCTTCCCGGACGGTGTGGCGGGCCTCAAACTCTCCGAGGAGATGGGGCGGCAGGCGGAGCACTTCGGCGCGGTGATGGAGGTGTCCGAGGTCACCGGCGTCGAGATCGGCGACGGGCGCTTCACCCTCTCCACCGAACAGGGCACTCGCCAGGGCCGCGCGCTGGTGATCGCCAGCGGCTGCGCGCCCCGGGAGCTGGGGGTGCCGGGCGAGCGGGAGTTCTACCAGCGGGGGGTGTCCTATTGCGCCACCTGCGACGGCCCGCTCTTCCGGGAGAAAGACCTGATCGTGGTCGGCGGGGGAGATTCCGCCGTCTGGGAGTCGCTCTTCCTCAGCAAGATCGCCCGCCGGGTGACCGTCGTCCACCGCCGGGACCAGTTGCGCGCCGAGCCCGCGGTTCAGAAGCAGGCCTTCGCGCAGCCCAACATCGAGTTCCTGTGGAGCCACGTCGTCACCGCCATCCTGGGCGAGGACTCCGTGCGCGGCGTGCGAGTCCGCCACGTGGCCACCGGCGAGGAGCGCGAGGTGCCGGCCGCTGGAGTCTTCGTCGCCGTCGGGGTCGTTCCCCAGACCGCCTTCCTGCCGGAAGAAATCGCGCGGGATGAGGCCGGCTTCGTGAAGGTCAACGCCGCCGACCTGGCGACTTCGCAAGAGGGGGCGTTCGCGGCCGGCGATGTGCGTGAGGGCGCCTTCCGGCAGATCGCCTGCGCGGTGGGAGACGGCGCGCTCGCCTATCGCAGCGCCCGGCACTACCTCGAGGGTTCGCGCTGAACCCTCCCCGAGAGGTGAACATGGGCACCATGAAAGCCGTCTATCTGCACGGCCCCGGGGACCTCCGCCTGCGGGAGGAGCCGATCCCGGCCATCACCGCCCCGGATGACGTGCTCATCGAAGTCGCGGCAGTGGGCATCTGCGGCTCCGACTGCCACTACTACCAGCGCGGCCGCATCGGCCCCTTCGTGGTC
>JALGTT010000216.1 GCA_029821235.1 Candidatus Hebobacteria bacterium
AGTTGCGCCTTGTTGACCTGGTAGGGGATTTCGGTGACGATGATGGCGGTGCGGCCGTTGTCCTGGGGCTCGATGGTGGCGCGCGCCTGCATGGTGATGATGCCGCGGCCGGTGGTGTATGCCTGCTGGATGGCGTTTGTGCCCAGGATGAGCGCGCCGGTGGGGAAATCCGGCCCGGGGAGCACCTTCATCACCTTCTTGACCGCCTTCTTCACCTCGGCCGGTGTCTGGGCGGCGGCCAAATCGGGGTTGTCGATCAGCAGCGCACAGGCGTCCACGACTTCGCCCAGATTGTGGGGCGGGATATTGGTGGCCATCCCCACCGCGATGCCGGAGCCGCCGTTGCAGAGCAGGTTGGGGAAGCGGCCGGGGAGCACGGTGGGTTCTTGGCGGGTCTGGTCGTAGTTGGCGACGAAGTCCACCGTGTCCTGCTCGATGTCGGTGAGCATCTCCGCGCCGTAGACGGACATCCTCGCCTCGGTGTACCGCATCGCCGCCGGCGGATCCCCGTCTATGGAGCCGAAGTTCCCGTGGCCGTCCACCAGGGGATAGCGCATGCTCCATTCCTGGGCGAGACGCACCAGGGTGGGGTAGATGACCTCCTGCCCGTGCGGGTGGTAGTTGCCCTGGGTGTCGCCGGCGATCTTGGCGCATTTCCGGTACTGGGCGCCCGGGGTGAGGTTGAGGTCGTGCATCGCCATCAGGATGCGCCGCTGGGCCGGCTTGAGGCCGTCCCGGGCGTCCGGCAGCGCGCGCGCGATGATTCGATGTCTACATCCGTCTCTCTGGGGATCGCTTTGCGGCGGCTAGGCATTCTCGTTGCTGTCCTCTATCAAGGGGTTGCTGTTTTCATTTCACGGCGGGGATCGCCGTCCCCGCCCTGCCAGTCAACTCGTAGGGCGGACACTCCGATGTCCGCCGACTTCACCAACAGGTTGACCAGGTGATCGGTGGGAAGGGTCTCTTTCGCCTCTCACGGCAAAGGGCAGGCCCGCCTCCCACCTTGTCCGGCGGCGGGGCACCGAAGAATGCCCCGCCTTACGACTACGGTTCACGCACCGACCAGATCCAAGTCGCGCACTTCCTTCGCGTACTTGACGATGAATTCCTTGCGCGGCTCCACGTCGTTGCCCATCAAGGTGGAGAAGATCAAGTCCGCGGTCTCCGCGTCCTCCATAGTTACGCGCTTGATGCGCCGCTTCTCGGGGTCCATGGTGGTCTCGGCGAGTTGATCTGCGTTCATCTCCCCGAGGCCCTTGTAGCGCTGGATGGTGGGGTTCTTCGCCTTCACCGTCTTGAGCAGTTCCTCGAGTTCCTCGTCGCTGTGCGCGTAGAGAATCTCCTTGCCGCTCCTCACCCCATACAGCGGAGGCTGGGCGATGTAGACGTGTCCGTTCTTGATGAGGTCGGGCATGTGGCGGAAGAAGAAGGTGAGCAGGAGTGTGCGAATGTGCGCCCCGTCGACATCGGCGTCAGCCATGATGATCACCCGATGGTAGCGCAACCTGTCGATGGAGAAGAGGCCGCGGCCGTGCTCCGCGCTGCCGTTGTCGCCGTTGCCGTTGGGCTCGCCGTTGCCGGGGGCGCGGAATTCGGCGCCCAGTGCCTGCGCCAGGGTGGCGATCTCCTGGTTCTTCAGCATCCGGTCCGGGCGGGCGCGCTCGGTGTTCAGCACCACGCCCCGGAGGGGGAGGATGGCCTGATAGCGGCTGTCCCGGCCCTGCTTGGCGCTGCCGGCCGCGGACTTGCCCTCCACCAGGAAGAGTTCGCACTTGGTCGGGTCCTTCTCCTGGCAGTCCCACAGGGTGCCGGGCAGGCCGGTGGCGTCCAACGCGCTCTTGCGCTTCACGAGGTCGGCGGCGCGGCGCGCGGCATCGCGGGCGCGGGCGGCGGTGATGCATTTGCCGATGATCTTGCGGGCGACGGAGGGGTGCTCTTCCAGGTAGGTGCTGAGCGCCTCCCCGACCACGGAGTTCACCAGGCCCTCCACCTCGCTGTTGCCCAGTTTGGTCTTCGTCTGCCCCTCGAACTGGGGCTGGGTCAACTTCACGCTGATCACCGCGGTGAGCCCTTCCCGGACGTCGTCGCCGCTGAAGTTCCGGTCCTTCTCCTTGAGCAGGTTGGCCTTGCGGGCATACTGGTTCAGCACCCGGGTCAGCGCGGTCTTGAACCCGGAGACATGGGTGCCGCCCTCCGCGGTGTGGATGTTGTTGGCGTAGGAGTAGATGAGATCGAGGTAGCCCGCGTTGTACTGCATGGCGATCTCGATCTGGGTGTCGTCCCGGGACCGCTCGAAGTAGATGGCCCCGTGGATGGGATCGCGGGAGCGGTTGAGGTGCTCGACGTAGGCCTGGATGCCCTTCTTCTGCTGGAAGACCATGGTTTCGCCGGTCTTCTCGTTGGTGAAGGTGATCTTCACCCCACCGTTGAGGTAGGAGAGTTCCTCCAGGCGGTGGGTCAACCGCTCGGGTTCGTGCTCGATGTCCCCGAAGATCTCCGGGTCGGGGCGGTAACTGATCTTGGTGCCGGTGCGCTTCGTGCGGCCGGTGACCTTGAGCGCGGTCTTGCGCTTCCCCCGCGCGAACTCCTGGTGGTGGACCTTTCCGTCCCGATACACGTCCACGTGCAGCCATTCGGAGAGCGCATTCACCACAGACACGCCCACCCCGTGGAGGCCGCCGGAGACCTTGTAAGCGCCCCCGCCGAACTTGCTGCCGGCGTGGAGCATGGTCATCGCCACCTCTACGCCGGGGCGCTTGACCTCGGGGTGGATGTCCACGGGGATGCCGGAGCCGTTGTCGGTGACGGAGATGGAATCGTCCTTGTGGAGGACGCAGTTGATCTCGGTGGCGCGGCCGGCGAGGACCTCGTCAATGCAGTTGTCCACCACCTCCACGAAGAGGTGATGGAGCCCCCGCGGGCCGGTGGTTCCGATGTACATCGCCGGGCGGCGACGCACCGCCTCCAGGCCCTTCAGGACCCGAATGTCCTTTGCCCGGTAGTTTTCTGAAGTTTGCTTCTTCTTTCTGGCCAAAGCGTTACTCCCTTGCGATGTCGGTGAGACACGTGGGTGGGTGCCAGAGCCCGAATTTCGCCGCTGTGGTCAAATCCCGCAAACGGGAGATATCAGCGTACGGGGGGCTTTCTGACGCCCAATAAGTATACCACTTTTGGGGTGTCGAAAGCAATGGGGGAGAGGGCCGAAAAAGCGTGACATGCACCCTTCGCGTGCATGTTTCTTAGGCTTAGGTGGAAACACGATGCCTTCTGCCAAAGACAACGACACTTCTTGGGCGAGGGCATGGCATAGGGGGAGACAGACACCCTGTCTGTGCGGTTGACGCGAGCGCCGATGAGGGGGCGGGGAAGAGGTCGTGCGCGAGTGCGGAGACGCTCGTTGCGCCTGCAAGAAGAAAGCGGCGGAGATGCCTGTGGAGACATCTCCGCCGCGGGCATACGTGCGAAAACCCTGCTACTGCACCAGTTTGACCTTGATCTTCATGGAGGTCTTGGTGCTCACGTCCATGGATCCGCCGGAGGGGTCTGTCATGGACATCGTCATGGTGAGGTTGACGGTGCCCTCACTGGACACGTAGACGCTGTTCTCGTAGTCGTAGTAGGTCACGAATTGGGCGCTCATCTGTCCCGTCATCACGCCACCGCCCTGCGCGGTCAGGTCCATGTTCATGGGCCCCTGGAAGGCGGAACGGATCTTCGCGCACTTGCGGCCCTGCAGGGTGGTGAGCTGAAGGAGCCGGGAGTTGGCGGTGAGGATGATCTCCTGTCCCTCGCCCAGGGGGAGCTTCATCTGGTCCTTCCAGGTGTCGTTGATGTCGAGGTCTTTGTCCGGGAAGGCGGCGCTGAACTCGGC
>JALGTT010000008.1 GCA_029821235.1 Candidatus Hebobacteria bacterium
ATGGCCTTCACCACCCTCGCGGGAACCGTCGGCGGCGGGCTGCAGACCCCCGGCTTCCTGGGCATCGGGCGGCTCTACATCGTCAGCCGCAAGTTCATCTCCGCGGAGGGCGGACTACCGCGCGTGCTGTGGATGCCGAAGGAATTGAAGGAGGCGCTGGGCGACCGGATCAAGGAGCGGGCCGCCGAGATGGGGCTGGAGGACTTCTACGAGAAGATCGCCGACGAGACGGTGGCGACCACCATGGAGGAGCTGTATCCCTGGCTCCAGGAGCACGATCATCCGGCGCTGAAAATGCCGCCGTTGATGTAGGAGACGACCGCCGCCGGCCCGCCGGGCGAAGCGTCGCTCGCGGGCCGCGGCCAAGCAGTGCGATACTCTTTGCGTGGAGGTGCAGTCGTGGGACTGACCGGCCTGGATATCTTCAAGCAACTGCCGAAGAAGAACTGTGGGGAATGCGGAGTTCCCACCTGTCTCGCCTTTGCCATGAAACTGGCCCAGAAACAGGCTTCCCTGGACCAGTGTCCATACGTGTCCGACGAGGCCAAGGCGGCGCTCGAGGGGGCCTCCGCCCCGCCCATCAAGCTCGTCACCATCGGCGAGGGAGACCGCAAACTCGAGCTGGGCAACGAGACCGTGCTCTTCCGCCACGAGGAACAGTTCTACCATCCGACCGGCCTCGCGGTGCTGGTGGACGCCTCCCGGCCGGAGGCGGAGATAGAGGCCCGCATCGCCGCCGTCGGGGAGGCGAAGTTCGAGCGCGTGGGGCAGACCCTCACCCTGGACGCGGTGGCGATCGAGGGAGAAGGGGAGGCCTTCGTGAAGGCCGCCCAGATCGCGGCCGAGAAGTCTGCGGTGCCCATCCTCCTGCTCAACGAGGACCCGGAGGCGATGGCCCAAGCGCTGCAGGCCTGCGGCGCGAAGAAGCCGCTGATCTGCGGCGCCACCGAGGAGAATCTGGAAGCGATGGCCGCGCTCGCCAAGGAGCACAACTGCCCGTTGGTGGTGCGCGCCGCCGACCTGGAGGGGCTCGCCGCGCTGTCGGAGAAAGCGCAGGCGGCCGGCGCGGCCGACTTGGTGCTGGACTCCGGAGCGCGCTCCATGGGGGAGGTATTGCAGAACGAGACCATCATCCGGCGGGCCGCGTTGCGGAAGCGCTTCCGTCCCTTCGGGTTCCCCACCATCACCTTCACCCAAGCGGAGGACCTCTCCATGGAGGTGCTGGAGGCCTCCACCTATATCGCCAAGTACGCCGGCATCGTGGTGCTCCAGCACATGGAGCCGTGGCAACTGCTGACGCTGGTGACGGTGCGACAGAACATCTACACCGACCCGCAGAAGCCCATCCAGGTCGAGGAGGGCGTCTACCAGATAGGCACGCCGGACGCGGATTCGCCGGTGCTGGTCACCACCAACTTCTCCCTCACCTACTTCACGGTGGAGGGCGATGTGGAGGCGAGCAAGGTGCCTTCCTGGGCGGTGGTGGTGGACACCGAGGGCACCTCGGTGCTCACCGCGTGGGCCGCCGAGAAGTTCACCGCCGAGATCATCGCCGCCAAGGTGAAGGATTTCGGCGTGGCCGAGAAAGTGAAACATCGCAAGTTGATCATCCCCGGCCATGTGGCCGTGTTGAGCGGGAAGTTGGAGGAGGAACTCGGATACGACTGGAAAGTGCTGGTGGGACCCCGGGAGTCCTCCGGCATTCCGAGCTTCCTCCGCTCCTCGTGGCCGGGTTAGATCCTTCACGCCCTGGGGAGCGCCTGTGTCATCAGGACCCGATCTTTGTCATGCGGACTCGGCGGTGAAGACTCCCATCGTCGTCTTCCTGCCGGATGGCGTCTGCGTCGAGGCGGAACCAGGCCAGACCATCCTGGACGCCGCCCGCGCGGCCGGGGTGGCGATTGACTCCGCCTGCGGGGGCCAGGGCTCCTGCGGGCGGTGCAAAGTGCTGGTGGCCCTGGGAAAGCCAGGCGGCGCGCCCAGCGGGCTGCTGTCGCCGGAGGAGATAGAACGGGGAATGGTGCTCGCCTGCCAGGCCACCGTCGAAGACGACCTGGTGGTGGAGGTGCCGCTCGAATCCCAGCGCAGCGAACTGAAGATCCTCACCGACGAGGGAAGGCTGGAGGGCGAGGCCGCCCGGGATGTGCCGCTCGCGGAGAGGCTCTCCCTCCGCCTGGCCGCCCCGGAGCAGGAGGGCGGCGGCACGGGAGACGACGAGCGCCTGCTGCGGGCCCTGCAAGAGGCGCGCGGCGAGGACTTCGCGGATTTCTCCATCGATCTGCCCGCGCTTCGTTCGCTCCCCCGCCTGGCGAGAGAGCACGAGTGGCGGGTGGACGCGCTGGTGGGAGACTGGGACGGCAAGGGGGTCGTCTACGACCTCTCCCCCCCGTCGGCCCGGGAGGGATACGGCCTGGCGATAGACATGGGCACCACCACCGTGGTCGTCCACCTGATCAACCTCGCCACCGGCGGCTTCGTGGAGGCCTGCGCCTCCCTCAACGATCAAGTGGCGTTCGGGTCGGACGTGATCTCCCGCATCATCCACGCCCAGGAGCACGAGGACGGACTACAGCAACTCCGGGCGGCGATTCTGGAGACCATCAACCGCTGCGTGGCCCAGGCCACGGTGCGGGCGGGGCTGGATCCCACCGAGGTGATCGCCGCCACCTGTGTCGGCAACACGGTGATGACGCACCTCCTGTTGGGCATTGATCCCGCCGCCATCCGCAGGGAGCCCTATGTCCCGGCGGTTCGCTCCCTGCCCCAGTTGCGCGCCTCCGAGGTGGGCATCGAGATACATCCGGCCGCCCCCATTTGTCTCGCCCCCTGTGTCAGCAGCTACGTGGGCGGGGACATCACCGCCGGGGTGTTGGCGAGCGGGATCGGCGATTCCCCGCGGCTGACGCTCTTCCTGGATCTGGGCACCAATGGCGAGATGGTGGTCGGCCAGGAGGACTGGCTGATGTGCTGCTCCTGCTCCGCGGGGCCGGCGTTCGAGGGATCGGGGCTGGAGTACGGCATGTACGCCACCGTCGGGGCGATCGAGAAGTTGTCCTACGACCCCGACACCGACCACGTCGAGTATCTCACCATCGGCGAGGCGCGGCCGCGGGGGATGTGCGGGTCCGGCCTGGTGGACGCGCTGGCCGCCCTGCTGCGCGCGGGCGCCATCGACCGCTCCGGCCGCATCAACCTGGGATTCCCCAGCCCGCGGGTGAGGGTGCGCAAGGACCGGCCCGAGTTCGTGATAGTATGGGGCGAGGAGGTGGGGCGCCCGGACGACATATCCCTGGGTGAGGACGACATCCAGAACCTCATCCGCTCCAAGGCCGCGGTGTACGCGGGCGCGGCCGCCCTGCTGGAATCCCTGGGCATCGGGACCAGGAACATCGAGCGCATTCTGGTGGCGGGAGCCTTCGGCAACTATCTGGACGCGGAGAACGCGGTCACCATCGGACTGCTGCCGGAGGTTCCTCTGGATCGCATTCGCTTCGTCGGAAATACTGCGGTGGCCGGGGCCCGGCTCTGCCTCCAGGGAAGGGAGGCGCGGCGGCGCACCGAAGAACTCGCTCGGCGCATGACGAACTTCGAGTTGAGCCTCCACCCGGGCTACATGGAGCTGTACGTGTCAGGTCTATTTCTTCCTCATACCGATCTGGAACTCTTCCCCGCCACCGCGGAGAGACTGGGGTGGCGGACATGAAGCATCCACTCTACATCGCCTCCGTCGACGCCTACTCCGGCAAGTCCGTCACCGCGCTGGCGGTGGGCCTCCACCTCAAGGAGGCGGGCCATCGCGTGGGCTACTTCCGGCCCCTGGGGTCGCTTCCCCACACCGTGGGCGACACGGTTACGGACGAGGACGCGCTGTTCATCTCCAACGCGCTCAACCCGGAGGCCCCGGTGGAGGCCATCTGCCCCCTGCTGTTCACGCCCGAACTGGTCGCGCGCGCCCTCCAGGGCGATCTCGCCGCGCTGCCCGGGCAGATCAAGGAGGCCTACGCCAAAGCATCGGCCGGCCGCGAGGTGATGATCGTAGGGGGGCTGGGCGATCTGGCGCGCGGATCCCTGCTCGGGCTCTCCGCGCCCGCCATCGCCGAGTTGCTGGACGCCAAGGTGCTGGTGCTGGCGAGATACGAGTCCGATGCGAGCGTCGAGGAGGTGCTGCTGGCGAGGCGGCTGCTGGGAGACCGGCTGGTGGGGGCGATCTTCAATTTCGCCGGACCCGACCAGGAGGAGGCGCTCAAAGGGCCTCTGGGGCAGTACCTGACCAAGCGCGGCATCGCCGTGCTCGGGGTGATCCCCAAGGACGAATTGCTGGGCGCGGTCACCGTGCGCGAACTGGTCGAGCATCTGCCCGCCAAGCCGCTGTGCTGCGAGAAGGCGCTGGACAAGTTGATAGTCCACTTCGTGGTGGGCGCCATGGGGGTGGCGAGCGCGGCCAAGTACTTCCGCCAACTCGCCGACAAGGCGGTGATCACCGGGGGCGACCGGGCGGACATCCAACTCGCCGCGCTGCAGACCGCCACCACCGCCATCATCCTCACCGGCAACATCTATCCCAGTTCGGTGATCGTCTCCCGCGCCCAGCAACTCGGGGTGCCTCTGCTGCTGGCGCCCCACGACACGCTCGCCACCGTGGCGCGCATCGAGCAGATCGCCGGGCGCATCCGCACGCGCGAGGCCGCCAAGGTGGAGCGCGCGCGGGCGCTCTTCAAGGAGCACGTGGACATGAGCCGCATCTGCGCCGCGATCGGAGTCCCCGATCAGCCGACCGGGCGCGTCGATCAATAACTAGCAACACGAGGGAGCTGCCATGTCGTTCGAGATGCCGATCGAGAAATGGGCGAGCGCCGTGAATACCGTCACCATCGGCGCCACCAGCGAGGAGGGAGGAACCCGCGCCTCCACCGTCACCGTGGGCGGAGACACCACCCTCCCCTTCCTGGACTTCGAGGGCAAGTCGCCGAACCGCCCTGCCATCGCCATGGAGGTGTTGGACATGCCGCCCGACGAGTGGCCCTCGCCGCTGGCGGAGGCGCTGGGCGGCGTCTGCCAGGACCCGGGCGCCTGGGCGCGCAAGTGCGTGGAGGAGGTCGGGGCGGACATGATCTGCCTGCGCCTGGTCGGGGCGCACCCGGAGCGGGGAGACCGCAGCCCCGAGGAGTGCGCGGAGACGGTGAAGGCGGTGCTCGGAGCGGTGGGAGTGCCTCTCATCATCTGGGGGTGCGGAGACGCGAGCAAGGACAACGAGATCATCCCCCGCTGCAGCGAGGCCGCAGCGGGCGAGAACTGCCTGCTCGGCACCGCCGTCCAGGACAACTACAAGACCATCACCGCGGCCTGCATGGCCGACGGCCACAAGTTGATCACCGAGGCCCCGCTCGACATCAACATCCAGAAACAGGTGAACATCCTGGTCACCGACATGGGGCTGGACCCGTCCCGGATCGTCATGTACCAGTCCACCGGCGGCCTGGGATACGGGATGGAATACGCCTACTCCATCATGGAGCGGACCCGGCTGGCCGCCCTGGGGGGAGACAAGATGCTCTCCATGCCCATGCTCGCCCAGGTGGGCTCCGAATCTTGGAGGGCGAAAGAGGCGCGCGCCCCGGACGAGGCGGCCCCCGAGTGGGGGCCGGTGGCGGAACGGGGCGTGATCTGGGAGGCGACCACCGCCAGTTGCTTCCTGCACGGCGGCACCCACATCTTCGTGATGTGGCACCCGCGTGCGGTGGAGTTGTTGCGCAAGACCATTGATTCCCTTGTCTCGCAGGAGAATTGAGCATGTATACCATCGGTGAACGCATCAACGGAATGTTCAAGTCGGTGGGAGCGGCCATCCGGGAGCGGAACCCCGAGCCGATCCACGACCTCGTCCGGCGGCAGTTGGAGGCCGGCGCCGACTGCCTGGACGTGAACGTGGGACCGGCCTCCGCCGACCCCGCGGAGGCGATGGAGTGGCTGGTGAAGACCATCCGCGAGGTCACCGACGCGCCCCTGGCGATCGACACCACCAAGCCGGAGGTGATGCGCAAGGGGCTCGAGCTGGCGGGGCCGAACTCCATCATCAACTCCACCAAGGGACAGCAGGATCAACTCGACATCTTCATCCCCATGGCGGTGGAGTACCAGGCAAAACTAATCGCCCTCACCATCGACGAGAACGGAATCCCCCGGGACGCCAACGGGCGCTCCGAGATCGCCCTGCGCGTGGTGGCCGCGGCGATGGAGAAGGGATTGGACCCGAGCCAGCTGATGATCGACGCCGTCATCCTTCCCGTGAACGTGACCCAGGAGACGCCCGGGCATGTGCTGGAGACCATCCGCGGCATCAAGTTGCTCTCGGATCCGCCGCCGTTGACCGTGCTCGGCCTCAGCAACGTGTCCCAGGGCACCCAGCAGCGCGCGCTCATCAACCGCACCTATCTGGTGATGGCGATCGCCGAGGGCCTGGATGCCGCCATTGCCGACGTGCTCGACACGGAACTGATGGACGCCATGATCACCGCCGAGTTGCTGCTGAACCGGGCCGTCTACTGCGACGACTTCTTGAAGGCCTATCGGTCGCGGTGAGACCGCTGGCCCTGCGATAACCTGGGAGGTCCCATCCGTGCGCATCGAGATCGTTCACATCGGGGGGCGCTACGCGGAGCGCGTCATCGCGCATCTCTCCAAGATGTCCCCCGGCAACGTCGACGCATACCAGGTGCCCGGCCGGCTTCCGCCGGTGCTGGACGACGCCGCCGAGTACCTTCCCGCCGAGTTGGGCGCGGGTGATGCCATCATCGCCATCAACCTCCACCCGGAGTTGCTGCTGGAGATCCCGCACATCGCGGGCGGAGGCACCGTGCGCGCGCTGATCGCGCCCATCGAAGAGCCCACCTGGATCAAGCCGGGCCTCCAGCGGCAGGTCACCCAGGTCTGCGCCAACAACGACATCGAGAGCGCGTTCCCCAAGCCGTTCTGCGCGCTCGATCCCCAGACTCCCGCCATCACCGAATTCTGCGAAGAGTTCGGGGTGGGCGTCACCAGGTTCAAACTCACCGTCCAGGGGGGAAAGGTGGTGCAGGCGGAAGTGTTGAGAGCGGCGCCCTGCGGCCTCACTCACTTCCTCGCCCCGCAGCTGGTGGGGCTGCCGGCGGACGAGTCCCTGCCGGAGAAGGCGGCCGTGCTCCACCACTCATATCCCTGCCTCGCCTCCATGGCCCTCGACCCGGAGACCGGCGACACCATCATGCACGCCTCCATGAACCTGCTGAAGGAGCGGGTGCGGAAGGCCTTGGAGGAGGCCGGATCGTAGCGGGAAACTGCGGGCGGGACGCGCGAAGCAGAGGGGAGCCGCTAGCCCTCCAGAGCCTTCCGCGCTCTCGGATGCTCCGGCTCCAACTCCAACACCCGGCGGAAGCAGCCCTTAGCTTCTTCCACCCGCCCCGTCTTCAGATAGAGCACGCCTAGTTCGTAGTGGACGTCGGCGAAATCGGGTTGGGCCTCCGACACCCGCACCAGCTCGTTGACCGCCAACTCGGTCATCCCCGCCAACTTGTAGGCGAGCGCGAGGTTGTAGCGGGCGGCGAGATCATTGGGGTTCATGTTGAGAGCTCGGCGCGCGTCCTCGATCATGCTGGTGATGGCATCGGAGCGGAGCGAGGCATTGCAACTCGGGCAGAAACTCATCTCCTCCGTCACTTCTGCGCCGCAGCTGGAGCACTTCGGCATGGGCTCCATCCTCTTCGCTCACCGGATCGCGTGCAGACCCGCGAGCCGCGGGATGGCGGAGAGGCCGGGATTCGAACCCGGGACAGAGCTTCTAACCCTGTAACCGCTTAGCAGGCGGTTGCCTTCAGCCACTCGGCCACCTCTCCGCCTGACATCGGTATGGTAACATATCGGGATGGCGGGAACAAGCAAGGATTTCCGGCCGTCAACCTTGGAATCTGGGCAACCGGGGACGGCGCGGTCAGCGCTTCGGGGATTGCTCCTGGGACTCCTCGGCCTCGGCGGCCTCCTGTGCCTCACGCACCTGGCGCTCCAGTCTGGCGAAGAAGCGCTCCGTATCGGGCGGGAAGAGACGCTTTTCCACGAACCATTTCTGAGACCATTCGGTGGTGGTCCGCCGCAGATGCCGCTCAGGCTTCCAGCGGGCGAGCAACAGGCAGGTGTTCTTGCCGGTTTGTACCACTCGCCGCTTGAATGTCAGCCCATCGCATTCCGCGTCGGGCAGGTCAATCGCCTGATAGACGTTCATGGCCCTATTGCCGACGTATATCGCTGCGGTGTTGTCCACATCGCTGACGTGGTAGATGTCCACCTCCCGCTTCACCATCTGTTCCTTGCGCGTGAGTTTGCGCGAGGAGAATCGCTCCATGGGAGACAGAGATTGTGGGTCTTTCGTTCGCTTGCGTCGCGCAGCCACAGCCAGGAGTGCTCCTTCCTTCCCGCCAAGGGTGCTCCAACAGGTCCTCTCCCGCCCCTGGTAAGAATTCGACGGAAATGGGCGCACTCCTTCCGGGCGGCCAGGGAGCCGGCGGCACCGGCCGGGGCCGCCGTGGCGCAGTCAGTCCTCGGGGAGGCCGACGGCGAGCACAAATCGCCTGAGAACGCTTCTGGCGGCGTTCTGGACATCCTGGGGAGTGACCGCCTGCACTGCCGCCAGGTATCTTCCCCCGAAGTCGGCCCCCAGGCCCAGCACCTCGTACCAGGCAAGCGCATAGGCCTGATCCTTCACCCGCTGATGGCCGAGCAGATAGGAGCCCCTCAGGTACCGTTTCGCCAGATCCAGCTCCTCGGCCGAGGGGGGGCGGCTCAGGATGCCCCGCAGCACCTCCAGCACCGCCTGTTTCGCCTGCGAGAGCCTGTCCGGGTCGGTCACCAGATAGACCGCCAGGTGGCTCTGGTGCGCCAGGGTGGGGTAGAACGAGGATACCTGGTAGGCGATCCCCAGACGATCCCGCACATTCGATGGCAGCCGAGCCGTGTTCCTTCCGCTCAGCAAACTGTCCAGGACCTGCACCGCATAGTACGCTTCCTCTCCGGCGGCCGGGGCCGGAAATCCCAGAATCAAGTAGAGCCGGCCCACCGGCAACTCCCTCACCACCACCTGTGAAGCGGACAGGGGCTCCGGAGGCTCCACCTTGCGCGCAGTTCGGGGCCCGGGGCGCCAATCCCCGAACTCCCGGCGCACCGCGCGCGCCACGCGCGCCTCGCTCACCCCGCCGCAGACCGCCAATACCGCGTTCTGGGGCCGATACCAGCGGGCATGGAAGGATACCACCTGCTCGCGGGTGAGACTGTCCAGAGTCTCCGGGTCTCCATCCGTTGGACTGGCATAGGGATGCGTGCCGTACAGCTCCCGGCGGAAGGCGGCGTACACCTCCTGAAACGGGTCGCGCGCGCCCGGCTGGGCCGAACGCACCAGGGACTCCTTCTGTGTCTCGAACTCCTGGGGAGGGAAGGCGGGGTGTCGCACCACCTCGGCGAGCGCCTTCAGAGCGACCTCGAAGCCGTCCGCGGGGGACACCACGTAGATCTCCACATAGTCCAGGCCCACCCCCACGTCCATGTAGGCCCCGACCTGGGCCAGCCTTCGCACCACACCGTCCCCCGAATCCATCTCCGTCCCCCGCAGCAGCAGCCTCTGCACCAGCGCCCGGATGCCCCGCTGGTCCTCGGGCTCGTCCGCCACCGACACCCGCAGCATCAAGTCGGCCGCCACCACCGCGGTGGTCGGGTCGGACTCGACCACCACCGTCATCTGGTTGGGCATCTCGATCCGGCGGAGGCGGTCGGCCGCGGCCGGGCGCGCGGTGACCAGCGCCAGCACGATCAGCCAGAGCCAGCGGGGGAGCGCGCGCGTCATCGCGAGTTCCTCCTCGGCATCAGCACCACCCACACCGGATCTCCCGCATACCATCCCGCCACCCGGGCGATGTCCTGCGGGGTGACCGAGCCGAGCCGGCCAGGGTACTGAATCGCGGACCGGTAACTGTCCACCGCCTCGTAGAAGGCCAGCGTGCTGGCGCAGTCCGCGGGGGTCTCGTTCGCGAAGCAGTACCCCGCGTACACCAGCCGTTTCGCCCGCGCCAGTTCCGCGGGAGTGACGGGTTCCTCCGCCAGTCGCCTCAATTGCGCGCGGATCTCCTGCTTCACCGCGGGCACCTTGTCCGGGTCGCACATCGCCCACAGGCCGAAGAGCGCGCGCTCCCGCTGGGTGAGGAAATCCAGCCCCGCGCCGCTCGCCAGTTTCTTCGTCTCCACCAATTCCCGCGACAGTCTCCCCAGGGCGCCGTAGTTGAGAAGCACCGAGAGCACGTCGGTGGCCGCCACCTCGTTGCGTTCGTCGGCCGCCGGCCCCACGAAGGCGGCCATCACCCATGCCTGCGACCCCGGCGCGGGAAGGATCAGTTCCTTCCCCGGCGCCGGCCTGGGGGCCTCCCCGCGCCGCCGCGGAGGCAGCGCCTGGGGGCTGAGCCCCCCGAACGCCCTCTCCACCTCGGCCAGGGCGGAGGCGAACGGCACCTCCCCCGCCACCACCACCGCCATGTTGTTGGGCGCGTACCAGGACTGGTGGAAGGCGGCGAGTTGGTGCGGCTGGATGGCGGCGAGCGTCTCCGCGCTGCCCTCGATGGGGCGGGCATAGGTGCACGTGTCGCCGAAGAGTTCCTGGAAGGCGAGATCGCTCAGCCGCACCCGCGCCCGGTCGCGCCGCGCGGCCACCTCCTCCGCGATCGCCCGCCGCTCCCGCGCGATCACGCGCGGGTCGAAACTGGGCCGCAGCACCATATCGGCCAGCGCGCCCAGCGCGGTCGGGAAATCGGCCGCGGGAACGCTGGCATAGAAGCGGGTGTAGTCTCTGAGCGTACCCGCGTTCGTGGTGCCCCCGCGGTTCTCGATTCGCAGCCGCGGGTCGCTTCCTCCTCCGCTCACCCAGCACACGTGCTCCAGCAGATGCGCGATGCCCGCCAAGTCGTCCGGTTCGTCGGCCGAACCGGCCCGCACCACCACCTCCACCGAGGCGATGCCGCAACCCGGCCGCTCGTACACCACGAGCACCAGGCCGTTTCCCAGGGCGGCCGACTTGATGTGCCGCGGGTCGAGCGGCGCCGCCGATGCCGGGGCTCCGGCGACGGCCAGCGACAACAACAGAACCAGCGCGGCGCGGGCGATGCTCCCCCGCCGGCTCGCTCCGCAACTCATGCCATCATCTCGAAGTGCTCGAGGCTTATCGCGCCCGGCGGCACCCCGCCGGAGAGCACGATCCTCACGTTCTCCACCGCCTGCCGCCCCATCTCCCAGCGCCGCGTGGGCACCGGCCCCGCCACGTGCGGGGTGAGGATCACGTTCGGAAGGCGGCGCAGCGGGTGGTCGGGGGGCAGCGGCTCCTCGGGGTCGAACACATCCAGCCCCGCCCGGAAGCGCCCCTTGCTCAACTCCGACACCAGGGCATCCATTTCGATCAGCGCCCCGCGCGCGGTGTTCACCAGCACCGCCCCATCCTGGATCATCGCCAGCCGCTCCGCATTCAACAGCCCCCGCGTGGACGGCAGGCTGGCCGCGTGCAGGGAGATGACATCACATGTCTGAAGGACCTCCTCCAGGGAGGCGGGGCGGGCTCCGTGCTCGGCCAACACCTCCTCTGGGAGCGCCGGATCGTGGGCGAGCAGTTCCACGCCGAACGGAGGCAGGAGTTTGGCGAACTCCCGCCCCGTGGCCCCGAATCCGATCAGCCCCACCCGCTTATCGCGGAGGGTATCGGTGGGACCGGGGGTGGTCACCTCCCACCCGCCCTCCTGCGCGAGCGCGTGGTGGTAGCGCGGCAGATTCCGGAGGCAGGCGAGAGCCAGGAGAAGCGCCATTTCCCCCACGTAGCGGGCAATCACGCCCGCCGCGTTGGTAACGACGATGCCCCGCGCAAAGGCCTCGGGGTTGATGAAGGATTTCACCGACCCCGCGGCGTGGGCGATGATCTTCAGTTTGGGCGCGGCGGCGAGCGCCTTTGGCGTGAACTGCGGCGCCCCCCACGTGGTCAGGCAGGCATCCGCGTCGGCAATGCGTGCGATCAACTCATCCTCGTCGAACGTGCGGCCGAGGTCGTTGTACCTGGCATCCGCGAACGCCTCCAGTTGCTCCCGCACCTTCTCCGGGAAAACCTGATCGGTGAGTTCGCCGAACGCGGTGACCAGCACCTTGGGTCTCGTGGACATATCACTGCTCCTTCGCAGCCGGCGGGGCCCGGTCATGGCACTTCGCCGCGACGACACTCTCTCCCTCGCGGGCCGAGGCGGCCGCTATGCGTGAGCGATGCGCGGCATGCGGGTGGGCTCCCGCGCGATCTCGGCCTGCGCGAGTTCGTGCAGCAGTTTGGATTTCGCTTCCGCATGGGCGGGATCGTCCCACAAGTTGCGCCTCTCCTCTGGGTCGGCCTCCAGGTCGAACATCTCCCCATAGGGCTGCCCGCGGTAGACGGTGATCTTGTACCGGTCATTGACATAGGTTCTGAGGTGGACCCGCGTGGGCTCGAACCGGTTTTCCACGATCACGTGATCCCGTACACGCGGCTCCTCGTCCGCCCAACACGGCAGTTGGTTCACCCCCTGCATCCGCCCCGGCGGCTCCGCGCCCACCGCGCGGAGGAAAGTCGGGGCCAGGTCAACCAGGGATTGCAGAGCCCGCGTGCGCCTTCCCGCCGGCACCACCGCGGGATACCTGACGATCATCGGCACCCGAAGCATGTCCTCGAAATGGAACGGACCCTTGGCGGTCAGCCCGTGGTGCCCCAGAAAGTGGCCGTGATCGGTGGCGAACACCACCAGGGTATTCTCCGCCATGCCCAATCGGTCGAGCGCCTCCAGAATGCGGCCGATCCAGTGGTCCATGAAGCTGACCATGCCGTAGTACACGGCCATGTCCCTCTTCATCTCCTCTTCGTCCTGGAGGTGAGAGTGCATCCCGTGTGGGCCGAAGGTCTCCCGGTAGGCCGAGAAATCCGGGTCCCGCTCCTGGGTCATGCGGAAGTGCGGGGGGAGCAGGTCCAGTTCCCCCTCCTCCAGCCGGCCGGGCCGCATGTCCTCCGGCCGGTACTGCGAGGCCCACGGCTCCGGCGCCAGATAGGGGGGATGGGGGTCGTGGAAACTGGCCCACAGAAAGAACGGTTTTTCCTCGGCCGCGTATTGCTCCAGGCGCGCGATGGTGCGTTGCCCGGTCCAGGTGGTGTAGTGGTACTGCTCCGGCAGGTCCCAGGAGTGGCGGCGGGTCGGCGCCTCCGGATCCGGCGGCCACGGCTGGAAGTAGTCCCGCCAATTGCTCAATCCCCGCTCCTCCATCCACAGCGCGTAATGCTGACCCACCAGGTGCTCGTCCGCGTGCCCCCGCGCCAATTCCACGTGCTGGAACCCGTACCAGGGCCCGTGGAACCCGCGCCAGAAGTCGAGGTCCCTCAGCCGGGGGTGGCACTCGATGGAGGGACTCTCCGGGGTGGAGGCGAGGGGGTGGAAGTGCCCCTTGCCGATCAGCGCGGTCGCGTACCCCAGAGACTGAAGCCTCTCGCCCACCGTGGGCACGTCCTCCGGCAGTTTGGTGCCGATGGTCCAGCATCCATGCCAGGACGGATAGAGGCCGGTGATGATGCTGGAGCGGGAGGGGGAGCAGGTCGGATTCGGGCAATAGGCCCGCTCGCACACCAGTCCCTCCTTCGCCATCCGGTCCAGCGCGGGCGTGCTGATGCGGGGGTTCGAAATTCCCAGAGTATCCCAGTGTTGCTGGTCACTGGTGATGAGGAGCAGATTCGGTTTCGACATGGTGTGACCTCCCGGCGACTGCCGCCATCTTCTCTGTTCGCGGCGCGCTCTCCTTGCCGCGGCTTCCGGGTGGCCGTCCTGGACGGCAGGAGGGGGAGGCAGGGCCGCATAATCAAGGGTTGGGGACCGTTCCGCCGATGATGTGAGACGGCGAGATCTTTCGCGCTGGTCCGAAGATGAACCAGATCGTCAGATGCAAGGCCTGTGGCGCCTTCCTGCGCCAGGGAGACCGTTTCTGCTGGTCGTGCGGCCAGGAGTTGGCCGCACCGCCTCCCCGCGCGCCCGCGCCGCGCCCACTGCCCGAGCCGGAGGGGGAACTCCTCCTCTTGCTGCGGCGCGCCCATCTCGCCCAGCAGCGGGGCCGGCTGGAGGAGGCGATCCGGCTGACGCGGGAGGCCTTGCAGGAGGACCCGCAGAGCGTTCCCGCCCTCACCCTGCTGGCGGAACTGCTGCGCGCGGTCGGAGACCAGGTCGGCGCGGTGGAGGCCGCCCAACTCGCCACCGAGGCGGCGGCCGAGCGCGGGGCCCCGCCGGGCGCGCTGCAGCGCGCCCGGGAGGAGCGGGCGGCCGTCGAGCAGGAGGTGGTAAGGGAACTCTCGCCGGCAGACCGCGGCGGCCCCGGGGAGGCGGTCCTGACGCTCCTGAGCGGGTCCGGCCGGGAGTGGTATCGCTCCCGCGCGTGCTACCTGACGCTCTCGGTGCTCGGGCTGACGGCCCTGTTCTTTGCGCTGGTCCTGCTGTTTCGGGGGGCGCCGGCGGCCTACGTCTGGTTCGGCATCAGCACCATCGCGGCAGGATGGTGCTACCACGACGCGGAAACCAACCATCAGGTAGGGATCTTCTGGGGGCCGCTGGTGTTGTGTCTGGGGATTCCCGGGCTGGGCATCTATCTGCTGGCGAGAGAGTGACGCGGGCTCGCCTGGCAGGTGGCTGGACGCGTGGCATAGGTGAGGAATGAGCATGGATGTCATCGGTGTGTTTACCAGTGGAGGCGACGCTCCGGGGATGAACGCCTGTCTCCGGGCGGTGGTGCGGACCGCGATCTACCGCGGCTGCCGCGTGATCGGGATTCAGCGTGGATACGTGGGGATGATCGCGGGGGAATGCGATGAACTCACCGCCAAGTCGGTCTCGAACATCGTGCAACTCGGCGGCACTATGCTGAAGACCGGTCGCAGCGAGCGCTTCCGCGAGAAGGAGGGCCGGGTGGAGGCGGCCGAGCAACTCCGTAAGGCGGGAGTGGAGGGATTGGTGGCGATCGGGGGGGACGGGACCTTCCGTGGCGCCCACGACCTCTGGGAGGAGCACGGCATCCCCGTGGTAGGCGTGCCCGCCACCATTGACAACGACCTCTACGGCACAGACGCCACCATCGGCTACTACACCGCGGTCGCCCGCGGCGTGGAGGCGATAGACCGCATCCGCGACACCGCCACCGCCCACGACCGCATCTTCTTCGTGGAGGTGATGGGCCGGCAGGCGGGCTTCATTGCGCTGGCGGTAGGGGCGGCGGGCGGCGCCGAACTGATCGCGGTCCCCGAGCGCGACATGTCGGTGCAGGAGATCTACGACACCTTGCAGGCGGGGGTGGCGAGGGGAAAGACCAGCAGCATCGTGGTGGTCGCCGAGGGGGACGAGGAGGGCGGCGCGCTGGAGATCGCGCGCAAGGTGCAGCAGATGGGGCCGTTCGAGTGCCGCGTGTGCGTTCTCGGGCACACCCAGCGGGGCGGCAATCCCACCCCCGACGACCGCATTCTCGCCAGCGAATTGGGGGCGGCGGCGGTGGACGCGCTTCTCGACGGGAAGAGCGACGTCATGGTCGGCCGGATAGACAAGCGCATCGTCTTTACCCCGCTTCGCGAGACCTGGGAGAAGAGGAAGAACCTGAACCAGGATCTCTACGAGTTGGCGCGCATGTTGGCCACCTGACGGGACAGCATGGCCATCCTGCCGCTGGCACTAGTGATCGGCCTGGGGCGGGAGCCCAGCCTCGGCCTGGCCGGAGACCTGCGGCGGCTCAACTGGCGGGTCCAGCTCGCGCCGTGGCCTGCCTTCAAGTCCGGCTGGCGGGGAGCCAAGCCGGGCGTGGTGGTGATTGATTTCCGCGCGTTGAACGCGGAGGCGGCGGCCGCCTGCCGGGCGGTCCGCGCGGGCAGCGCCCTTCGCCGAGTTCCCCTGCTCGCCGTCGTCCCCGAGCAGGAGGCCGCAGGCGTTGACCTCTCCCTCGGCCTCGACGACCTGCTCCTGTCCCCCTACCGCCTCACCGACCTGGAGGCGCGCCTACGCGTGCTGCGGTGGCGGCAGGAACGGGAGCGAACCGCAGGCGTGTTGCGCGCGGGGCGGCTCACCCTCGACCCGGCCACCTATCAAGCGGCGATAGACGGCGTACCCCTCGACCTCACCCTGAAGGAGTACCAGCTCCTGCTCTTTCTCGTCCGCCACCCCAACCGCTCCGCCGCCTCCGCGCCAAGACCGAAGCCGCCGGCGACCTGATCGAGACCGTGAGAGGGGTGGGGTATCGGTTGGTGGCACGGTAGGGGTGTCCCAAGCCGTGTGTAGGGGAGATTGAGCGCCGAACGCGGGGCGGGCTTCGGTCGGGGGAGCGAAACCCTGGGTCCGTTGTCTGCATCTATTCCCGTGGAGGTGGACCGCAGTGGAGCGGAGGGCAACGCTGGTGCGGCAAGCCGCGAACGGCGACCGCGCCGCGTTCGACGAACTCGCTAGAAGTCACCGGCCCTGGTTGCTGGGACTGTGCTTCCGGCTTCTGCGCGACCGCGAGGCAGCGGAGGACGCGGTGCAGGAGGCCCTGACGGCGGCATTCACGCACATTGCGCAACTCCGCGAACCGGATCGGTTTCGCGCCTGGCTAGGCCGGATTGCTCTCAACACCTGTCGTATGTACGTGCGTCGAATGGCGTCTCTCCCGACACAGGAGCCAATCGCCGAGTCTGCTCTCGCATCCGAGGCCGACGGTGAACGGAGCCTTGCAGAAGTGAACGGTGCGCTGGCCCGGATTGACCATGCGACCAGGAACATTCTTCTGCTCTTCTACGACGAAGGGCTCAGCCACGCCGAACTCGCGGAAATGCTCTCTCTGTCCGCCTCCGCCGTCAAGAGCCGGCTTCACCGTGCTCGAGAGCGACTGCGAAAGGAGATGCTGAAGATGATGACCCCCGAACAGAGGGCCAGGCTCGGCGTCACCCAGGACGAGTCATGGGCTCTGCACACCATTCTGTTGGTGGAACCCGATCGGTCACTCGCGGCCTCGATCTGCGAGAGCCTGACGACAGCCGGGTACGAGGTTGTCACTCTGCCCAGTGGCGAAGCCGCCCTCGAGGCCGCAACGGCGCGACGGGGCCAGATGTTGATTCTGGACAAACACTGCGGCGAGCCCCACTGGATTGAGGTGCTGACGCTGCTGAAAACCCAGGCGTGGGCGCGCGAGAACCTGCCGGTGGCGGCGCTGGTTGACCCGGACAATGAACGGGACGTGTTCCTTGCCTGGGGGGCCGGGGCCGTCATCTGTCTGAGCCGTCCTCCTGCCGGCGACGAACTGGTCGGACTTGTGAAAAGGCTGGAGCGTCTCTGGCCCGAGGAACTGCGACCGGAGCCCTGGCCCGACGAGTGAGTCGGCGGAGGATCGTGCTCAAGACGTCACCTCCTATCACACAACGATTGCTGTCACGCCAAGAAGGCACGGACGCTCTCCCGAAACACTCCCGAAACATAGTCCCGCTATCCTGCTCCAGTGCGGGGGGACGCCCGCCGATATCTTGTGGTGAGAGGAGCGCTCCGTGGCGAACACAGAAGAGCAGATCAAT
>JALGTT010000217.1 GCA_029821235.1 Candidatus Hebobacteria bacterium
CCGGTGATATAGGCTGCGGCCGCGGTCGCCGGGGCATTGCGCACCAGGCCCTCCCGCTTCAGAATCTGCGCGATCTGCCACGCCGAACTCCCCTGCGGGATGCTGACCTGCCGTGGAGCGCCCGATCCGGCCGGCACGATCAACAGCCACAGCCATGCCAGCACCACAAGTACCGCGCCCACCCACAGCACACGCCTCCGCGCGCTTCGCCCAGCTCGGCCGCGACGACTCACTCTCGCTCTCTCCCGCGTTGGGCGTCGAGATAACTCTGGAGGATCAGGGCGGCGGCCACCGCGTCCCTCACCTCCCTCCGCCTGGCGCGCGACTCGCCCGCGGAGAGGAGGCTCCGCTCCGCCTCCGCGGTGCTCAGCCTCTCATCCCAGAGAACCACTTCCACCTGCAACTCCCGCCTCAATCGGTTTGCATACCGCCGCGCGCTGCGCGCCGCCGGCCCCGCCTCCCCGTCCATCCCCAGCGGCAGCCCCACCACCACGCGCTCCGCCTTGCGCGCCTCCACCAGTTCGCGCAGCCGGGCCGCGTCCTCCGCGAACGATGCTCGCTCGATCACCCGCAGCGGCTGCGCGGCGACGCCCCGCGGGTCGCTCACCGCCACTCCAATGCGCCTCTCCCCCGGATCCAGGCCGAGCACGATCACGAGTCCGCCTCCCACGCCGCGATGAACACCACCGTCCCCAGGGCCGCGAAAATCGCCCCGAAGCCGGCGGCGACTCCCGAGTCGTTTACCACCATTGCCACCACTCCCGCGATGAGCGCCGCCCAGATGCCGGCGGAGAGCGATCGCCTCCCTTCGAGCGCGGCGCGCGCCCGTCCGCCCCGCCGCAGCAGCCCCCAGAATACCAGCCCGCAGAGCGCCGCCGCCAGCGGACTCCAGAAGGCGACGCGCAGGATCGCGTAGTTGCGCGCCAGTTTCCGCGCCGCGATATCCACCACCAGGTCCACGCGGCCGCTCAGCAGCGCGGCCGCGCCTCCGCCGATGTGGGTGCGGGCCGCCTCCGGCATCAGAGAGTCTATGACCGCTGGCGAGAACGCACCCGCGAGCGCGATGCCGGCCGCGGCGGCCACGTGCCACCCTCTCACTCGCCTCCGCGTCAACACCCAGAGGGCAGCGAATCCGGCCGCGGCGGTGACCGCGCCCCCCACGTTCGCCCCCCAGAAGGGCGCCCCCATCGCCAGGACTACCATCACCCCCACCGGCCACGCCAGCCACGCCGCGCGGGGCCGCCACTCCGCCAGCGCTCCCATTCCAATCACCGCCATCCCCACCACTCCCCCCATGATGGGATTCGAGATGCCGTAGAACCTCAGCCCGTTCATCACCCCTATCTCCAGCGCCGCCCGCTCTATCAGCCGAGAGCCGGAGACCACATCGGCGACGATCGCCCCTGCCCCCAGCAGCAGCGAAATCGCCAGCCCCCGCTCCACCCGACGCGCCTTCACCGCAGCCCAGGCGAGCGCTCCCGCCGCCAGACCGGTCACCAGCAAGTGGAGGGCGTCCCTCCCTGGGGGCACCGCCGCCGCCGCCACCAGCCCGGCGGGAACCAATGCCAAGGCCAGCGCCAGCCCGCCCGCAGCCGTATTGTAGGGCGGGCTGCCTGCCATACGAAGCCCCTGGGCGAAGTATGGTGCCCACGCCCGCCGCTGGGTTCGACCCGTCTGCGGCCGCCCCGCCGCCAACCCCAACCCCAGCGCAATCACCACGAGGCCGAAAACGGCATACCATTTCGCCACCACCACCCGCAGCCGATAGCGATCCGTGAGCAGCGTGTCCAGGGCGTCCAGCTCCGCGAGGCCGTTGGGCGCGGCCACCGCCTTCGCCGCCGAGTCAGCGTTCAGGAGCGCCCACAGAGCAATACCCTCTGTGGCGGCCGTCTCTCGCCGCCTCCCCCACCACGCCAGCACGGCGGCCGCCAGGTCAGGCGCGGTGATGATCCCGCGTCGGTGGGTCGCGCGGCTGGTGAGCAGCCCGCGCGCTGTTTCTCCCTCCGAATCGTACACGATCACCGGCCCCATAGTGCGGACATCCGGCTCATTCCCGCCGGGGGAGGCTGGGGCGAACACGATCAACAGCAACGGTCCTCCATCGAGCATCTCCCGCGCGGCCCCCGCCAGCACATCGGCCGTGGACAGCGCATCCCCCCTCTCGCAGGCCGCCAGCACCACGTCATGTTCGGCGAGCGCCTGCTCCAGGACCTGTGAGCACTCCCGCGGTGAGTGTGAGTCCACGGCGTAGACCCCATCCACCCGGCCCCTGTTGTCTGCGAGGGCGAGCAGGGCCGGATGATAGGTGGACCGAGAGCCCGCGATCACCACCGCCCGGGACAGTCCCAGCAGGCGCAGCGCCTCCCCAAACGCGCTCACATTTGCGTCAATGTGGGCCGCGCGGTTGGCGGCGATCACCGGCGCGAGGGACACTTCCACTCCCCCGCCCTCTCGCGGCTCCACCGGCAGGGATTCCGGCCCCCCCACTGCCCGCCGCCCGGCGGAGATGGACGCCCAGGCGCGGCGGGGATCCGCGCCGTCCTCGGGCGGCACCGGCATCAGCCCCACCGCGCCCTGTTCCATCAGGGAATGAAGGTTGGGAAGGTCGGCGTGCCGCAACTCCTGCCAGGTTACCGCCGGCAGGGCGACCAGCACCACCCGCGCCTGGGGGAAAGTGACACCTGGAGAGGAGCCTTCTCCCCGACCATCCCTCGCCGCCGCGCCCGCCGGACCACACAGAGCGAGGAGCGCGATTGCCCCCGCGACCACCCGCGCGAAACGGGACACCTGCCGCGGGCTAACCCGCCTGCGCGGCAACCAGGTCTCTGACCTTGGCAAGCGCCTCCTCCAGCCGCGCCGGGTCCTTGCCTCCCGCCTGGGCGAAGTCCGGCCGTCCTCCCCCTCCGCCGCCCGTAACCTTCGCCACCTCGCGCACCAGATTCCCCGCGTGGTAGCCCGCCTTCACCAGGTCCTTCGACACCTCGGCCACGAACTGGACGCGGCCCTTCGCCTCACACCCCAGCACCACGATGCCGGAGCCAAGTTTGGCGACCAACTGGTCGGCGAGAGTGCGCAACGCCTCCCCGGGCAGGCCGGGCGCCGCGGAGGCGATCACCTTGACGCCGTTCACCTCCTGCGCGCCCGCGGCCAGTTCGCCCGCCAGCGCGCCCGCGCGCTTCTGCTGTGCGCGCGCCAGTTCCCGCTGCGCGGCGCGCAACTCCCCTTGCAGCGCCTTCACGCGGGACGGAACCTCCTC
>JALGTT010000218.1 GCA_029821235.1 Candidatus Hebobacteria bacterium
GCACGCCCATGCCCGCGAGTTCTCTCCCCAGATTCCGCAGGTGCCGCGCCTTGGGCGCGGGGGGCTTGAGCCAGTCGGGGAGTTTTCGGTTCATACTCTCTGACCTCGGTAGTCTTCGGCAGGATTTCGGGAATCCGTCCCGCCCTGCCGGGCGCGCGGCCACCATTTCGCCGTCTGCACGCCCATCCACCCCCGCGCGAGTCGCCCCCAGGCCACCACCCCGAGAGGGTTGGCCCGCACGGAGGCGGCGAGCATCTGCACGGCCTCGCGGGGCCGGCCCTCCCGCAGAAGGGCGCTCCCCGCCCGGCACCTCGCCCAGGCGAGCCTCCGGCGGATGAGTCTCTCCGCGGGCGCGCCCTCTCGCTCCGCCGCCCGGGACAGCACCGCGATCTCCGCGCGCCGCATGGCAAGAGCCGCGCCGCTCCGCTGGCCCTGGTGGAGACGATACCAGGTGAGAGGCGCAGGCAGTACCGCCGTCTCCCAACGGGCGGCGATGCGGAGCCACAGGTCCCAGTCCTGGGCGAGGGCGAGGGATTCCTCGAACCCGCCGCACAGGCGGACACATTCCTTTCTTACCACCACACTGGAGGTGGCGAAACGGTTGGCCCGGACCAGGGAGGCGAGGGAAACGGTCCGCAGCCATCCGGGCCGAGGGGGTAAAGCCCTCCCCCAGGCGGCGGCGCGGCCGCGCACGATGCTGGTGGCGAGCAGACCAAGGGAGGGGCGGCGGAGAAACCAGGGCACCTGCCGCGCCAACTTCTGCGGCCGCCAGAGGTCGTCATCGTCGAGAAAGGCGATGAGTTCCCCCGCGGCCGCGGCGAGCCCCGCATTGCGCGCGGCCCCGGGGCCGCGGCCGGGGCCGGGGATCACCCGCACGGGCAGGGGGAGACGCGGAATCGCCTCGCCCATCTCCCCCCTCCCACCGCCGTCGTCCACCACGATCACCTCCTGCGGGGGGAGGTGTTGCGCGGCGACGCTGGCCAGCGCCTCGGCGAAAAAGCGGGGCCGGCGGCAGGTAGCGATTACCACGCTGACGGAGGGCAGATCACGCATCTTGGATGGCCGAAGTCGAGGGGAGTTGAACGGGCCGGGGGGCGGCATGGGCGGGCGCTAACCCGCAAGCGCGCGCTGCACGGCCTGAGTGCGCTCCGCCAGGGAGGAGAGGCGGGTCTCCGTGAAGCCGACCACGATGCTGGAGATGCGGTCCCGCAACGGGGCGATCCACTTGGCGGGGAGCGCCTCCGCCCCGAGCAGCACGCCCATCACCGAGCCCGCGGTGGCCCCGTTGCAGTCGGTGTCCCAGCCGCCCATCACCGCGATGGTGATGGCCCGCTCGTAGTCTCCCTCCGCGTGAAGCAGAGCCATCAGCACCACCGCCGCGTTGTTGAGGGTGTGCACCGGGTGGTAGCGGCCGTACTTGGCGTCGATCCTGTCCCATGTCGTCTTCCAGTCGGCGTCCTCATCACACCAGGTTACCACATCCGAGACCGCCTCCTGGAGGCGGCACCGGGCGGGAATCTGGGAGAGAGCGATTTCTATCGCCCGGTGGAGGTCGGACTCGACGAACGCGGCGGCCAGCAGCGCGGCGAAGAACATCTCTCCGTAAATGCCGTTCTTCGCGTGGGAGAGGGAGGCGTCTCTCCACGCCATCTCCGCCGCCAGTTCGGGGTTGCCGGGCGCGGCCCAGCCCCAGAGGTCCGCGCGAATCTGCGCTCCGATCCACTCCCTATAGGGATTGCACCAGACGGCGGTCTCCGGCGGCTCCAGGCCGTTCACCAGGTTCCGATAGGCGGCCCGCTCGGCGGTGTAGACACAGCGATATGGCAGCCGCTCCAGCCAGGTCTCCCCGACCTGCTTGGTGGTGAAGTCAGGCCCCCTGGTTTCGAGGAGGTGCAAGTTGAGGATGGGATAGTCCATATCGTCGTCCCGAGGCATCTGCCGGATGTTGTCCTTGAGGGCGGGATCCTCGGGAGAGGGATAGGGAATGGCCTCCGGGTCGGAGCCGGCCGCTTCTTCGCCGCGTCGCGCGAAGCCCTCGGGCAGGTCTTTCACCACGGGCCAGTAGTCGGCGAGCGGCCAGGCATCGAGCGCCCGCAGCGCGCGCGCGATGCGGGCCCGCGGCCATCCCTCACAAGGCTTGCCCAGCAGGCACCCGGCGGCCCGACCCAGCCAGGCGCCGAGGGTGCGGTCTGCCAGCACCGCACCCTCCAGCCGACGCGGAAAGCCGGCGGGCTGATCCGGCCGCGCGGCGCGGATTGCCGCCAGGTCGGATGGTTCGTGATAGGGAAAATCGGCGCGGCGGGGGAGGCCGTCGAGCGTGTGCCAGATGGCGAGGAGTTGCGCCGCCTCGGGACGGCCGGCGATTCTCTCCATTTCGCGGCGCGGCGCGGAGACGTCGCAGCCCTCCTCCTCCCGGGCGGTCAGTTCGTCGCGCAGGAATGATTCGCTGAGGAGCCTCTCCAGCACGGTTCTCTCCTGGCAGGGGATGGCGGGGGAAGCGCCGCGCTAGCGGTTCGATTCTGCGGGAAGCAGCAGGCGCTCGCCGATCCGGAGTTTGTGATAGCGCCGGTCGCGGTCCTCGATGCCGGCGCCCACCGCGTCTGGATCCCCCGTGCACCAGTACAGGTTGCTGTCATAGGTTCCGTAGTGGCAGGGGATGATGTAGCGGGCGCGGGTGGAGTTGGCCAACTTGACGGCCCCCTCCGTGCCGAGCACGTGGGGCGCGATGGGCAACAGGAGTACGGTGATGTCGGTGACAGTGAGGTGCTCGTCCAGCAGTACGGTGTCGTCCGGGTGCCAGAGGGTGACCCCCGCCGCTTCCATGATGAACCCGCAGCAGTCGCCTCGCCTGGTGTGTCCCCGTTCCTCCTGGTGGGAGGCGGGGGTGGGGGTGATGACGATGTCGCCGATGCGGAGTTTCTGGTGGTAGCGGGCGACGCGGATGCGCTCATCGGAGAGGCCGTACTCGCGCAACTTGTTGGCGGTGCGCTCGGTACCGACGAAGAGGGCATGGGTGCGGTTGATGAGCTCGGGAACGGTGCGGGGCGCAAGGTGATCTGCATCGTCGTGGGTGATGAGCACCACATCGGCCCGGTCAATGTTCCGCGCTCGGATGGGCAGAGGCGCCAGCAGGGGAAGGCCGATTTCGGAGGTGACCCGATCGGTGTCGTCCTTGGGCTCGATGACGGGGTCTATCAGCAACACGCGCCCGGCCGCGTTGATGGCGAAGCCCGCGTTTCCCAACCACCACAC
>JALGTT010000219.1 GCA_029821235.1 Candidatus Hebobacteria bacterium
CGCGTCACGCTGCGGGAGTACGTCAAGGGATGCTATGGCTGGACCGAGTATCCCGAGGGCATGCACGGCATCGTGCCCACCGTTTCGGGGGAGAATGAGGAGAACCTGATTTACGACTATCGTTCGCGCACGATCCAGACCAAGGCGGCAACTGCCGTCTCCGCCGTCGTGCCGCGCATCGAGACGGAGCATCGGCTGTCCAGCCTGGACGGTGCGGCCGACCTGAGCGAGGCGGGGGAAGGCTATCTGTTCAGCCCGTTCTACACCCTCACCCTGGGGAAGACACTTGGTGCAGGAGAGAGTTTGAAGACATGCCCATCCACGGGCAAAACGTCCTGGGTCTCCGGTGTCCCGTATGCGTGGCGAGGGAGATTGACGTCTTCCTCCGGCGCTCCTGATGCGAGCGATTTTCCTCGCAGCCGATTGAATATGGCCGAGGCGGCCTGTATAATCGCGTTTGCGATGGAGGGAAAAAAGGCGGGGCAGGAATATCTCGACTGGATGGTTGCCGCGCGGCGGTACGAGCATCATCTCAGCGCCGAACACCCGGCAGTTGCGGAAGCGTTTTC
Source organism: Candidatus Hebobacteria bacterium (assembly GCA_029821235.1). GTDB lineage: Bacteria > Armatimonadota > Hebobacteria > Hebobacterales > Hebobacteraceae > S016-27. The sequence continues at coordinate 570 of JALGTT010000219.1, forward strand.
CCGTTCTGGTCCGACTCCGCTGGAGATTGACATCCACCAGGGTATCGAAGTCGGGGTGAATCTCGTAGGGCGGGTGGAACGCCAGTTCCAGGGCTTGAGCACGGAACTGGCGCCCGGGGGCGTGTGGTTGTGCTCCATGTGGGAACCGCATGGGTGGCGAGTGACAAGCCGGAAACACCAGAGCGTGGTGGTGATCTTCCTGCCGGAGTTCCTCGGAGACGAAATGCTGGGGGACTTGGCTTGGCTGAGCCTGTTCTCGGTATCGCCCGATCGAAGGCCTCAAGTGTTCGACGCGGTGGCGCGCAGGCGGATTCTCAACATTGGCCGCGAACTGCGTGAGGAGGCGGTGGCGCAACAGCCGGGCTGGGAGACGGCCGTGCGCCACAACCTGTTGTTGCTGCTGCTGACGCTGCGACGGGGTTGGGAGGCCCCCGCCGTCGAACAACAACTGAGCCGGCAACGGACGGGAGACCTGAGCCGCATCATGCCCGCCCTCGATCTTCTGCACGGAGAACATCTCTCCAGAATCACCGTGGCGCGGGCGGCCAAGGCATGCGCGCTCAGCAGATCGCACTTCAATGCCCTGTTCCGACAGACCATGGGGGTGAGTTTCGCCAAACTGTGCCTGAGAACGCGAGCGGCCTTCGTCGCGCACCGATTGCTCACGACCGATCTGCCGGTCAAGGTGATTGCCGAAGAGGTGGGATTCGTGGACGCAAGCCATCTGCACCGGGCCTTCATGAAGAGATATGGCATGAGCCCGGCGAACTACCGGAAGAGGTTCAAAGACATCGCGGCTTGAGGTGAGCAGCGCACGAGTGGACGAGGACCCCGCCGAAGCGGGGCCCTCGCCTGTCGGCCCCCTGTGCGGCATTCCCCCCTACGGATTCTGGATACTGTCCGAGGTCTCGTGGTTGTCGCCGGAGGAGTAGGGATACCCGGACTTGGTGAGATTGTCCACGGTACAGGTGAAAGTCCCGCCGTCCGCATTCACCGGCGAGGTGAAGGTCACCTGTCCGTTGCTGTCCGTAACACCCGAGTCGGTGCCCGATACGCACCCCGACCAGGTGATCTCCACCGTCACCCCCTCCAGGACCGCACAGTCCTGGTCGTGGACGGTGATGGTGGCTAGCCCCGGCCGCTGGGCGCACCAGTCTTCTTGTACTGGCCCACCAGATCAATCGCGCCCACGTGGCAGGAGGTCTGGGGCTGCTCGGAGACCGTGATGTAATCGGGTTTGGTCTCCGTGTCGGAGCCCTCCGCGTTGGTCGCCGTCAGCGCCACCGTGTAGGAGCCCACCGCGGTGTAGTCGTGGCTGGGATTCTGGGCGGTGGAGGTGCCCGTATCCCCGAAACTCCAATCCCAGGAGGTGGGGCTGCCGGTGGACAGGTCGGTGAAGTCCACCGTCAGCGGCGCGTACCCGCTGGTCGGGTTGCCGGAGAAGTCCGCGGTGGGAGGCACCGGACCGCTGACCGCCTCATAACATCCGATGTCGTAGGCGTTGCCCTGCGGGCGGGAGACGCCGTCCAGGTCGTCGGTGATTGGTGGTAGTCGAATGTGGCGGGATCCACGAACAAGGCTTCTTTCGTCGAGATGAACGAATGGGTGTCGAAGCCGTAACTCTGCCACTCGGCCAGAGTGATGATGCTCTTGCCGTCAATGCTCATGCGGTCGATCACCACATTGTAGTCGCTGGCCGCGAGCGCGTCCGGCCCCCAGACCATGATCGAGGCCTCGCCGGAATCCTCAGTGTACAGGATATTGTTTCGGATCACATGGCCGAGGGGCTTGTCCTTGCCCTTGCCAGGGATGTTGATGACATCCCGGCCGTCGGTGCCGAACACGAGCGTATTGTTGTAGATGTCGCAGTAACTGGAGGCTGCGGCGGCGTCGGTTACGTAGAGCGCGATACCTCCGGCGCGGTTGTCGTAGACGAGGTTGTTGTAGATCTTCGTGTACCACAGGCCGTCACCATTGATTGCCGCGCCGCCCCCGGTGCCATTCTGATAGATCACGTTCTTCTCTATCAGACCATAGGAGATCAGCCCGTCTCCGGGCGTATAGCGCTCGTCGCCGTTATGGTGGATGCCGCAGCCGACGTTGTGGTGGAAGACGCAGTTTCGCACCTCGTGATAGTCGCCGCTGTTGCTCTGGTAGAATCCGTGCTCGCCATTGTACGAACTCTCGCAGTCCTCGATCACCGGATAGTAACTGAATGCCAGGAAGATGCCGGTGCCGCTGCCGCTGTCATGGACATAGCAGTCCCGGATGGTGATGTGCTCGGTGTCCCGAAGGTCTATGCCGGAGCGGGGTCCGCTGGAGACCTCGAAGCCCTCGATTATCCAGTAACTCACGGTGCCGTCGTACCACTCCACCTCGATGTTGCTGTCATGGCGGCAGGTGGCGCCGGGGGTGTTGATGACGACCGTCGCGCCGTCGTCTGCCTTCAGGGTGCAGGGAGCTCCGGCCTGGCCGGAGTTCTCGATCCGGCAACCCGCGTAAGTGCCGGACTTCACCAGGATGGTGTCGCCAGGTGAGATCTGGTCAACTGCATAGTCGAGCGTCGCCCATGGCTGGCTCTCCGTGCCCGGATTGGCGTCATCTCCGGTGGTGGCCACATAGTAGGTGGCGGCCGATGCGGATGTGCACAAACATGCAATAGCCAGGGCTGCGAGAAGCACAACAGAGCGCATCTTCATAGAATCCCCCTTTGCAGGTGCGATAGAGCGGCTCCGGGCCCCAACTGCTCCGCCATCACCTCCCTCCTGGGCTCGATCTCCATTGCCCGTGGCGGGCCCAAGAGCGCCGGCTGGATGCTAGCAGGAGGCGACCGGCTTTGTCCAGCGCCGCGGCGAAAGCCCGCGGAGCGGGATTTCTTCGCCGCCTGTTCGCGGGGCCTTGGCGCGAAGGCAGGAGGCCGGTCTTGGCCAAAGAAAGGAACCGGAACCGGAGGTGGAGACAGGTGGACAGATTGCTGATTTGGGCGGTGAGCATGTTGCTGGCGCTGGCCATGGTGCAGGGATGCCAGGCCGACGACGGGTCGGCGAAGGGACAGCGGGGCTCCCCGCGGGCAGAGTTCCTCGGCCGGAGTGAGGGATGGGATTACGCGCCGGCCATGCGAAAGGTGGCGGCGCGGTTCAAGGGCGAGGAGGGGGTGGTGCTGCACCTGGGGGATTCCATCACCTATGCCAGCCCGTACACCGCCTGGGCGAGGGCGGGGGAGGGAAAGACCCCGGAGGATGAGGCGATCCTGAAGTGGAGCCACTGCGGAGAGGAGAACGACCGGGACGGGTGGTGGCTGGCTCATGTAGACCTTCCCAACGGCCGCAGTTACACTGCGGCCAGCGGCATCCGCGCGGATCAATACGTCGTCGGCGGGTTCCATGGCATGGCGCCGCTGGACGAGATAATCCGGAAGTACAACCCCCAGATCGCCATTCTCATGCTCGGCACCAACGACGCCTGGGCGGGGAGGCCGCCGGAGAAGTACGCGGCCGACATGGAGACCATCATCACCCGGCTGCTCGACAACGGCACCGTAGTAGTCCTCAGCACTATCCCTCCGCTGATCGACAACCTCGAGTTGCAGGGCAAGTACAACGAGGAACTCTGGCGGCTGGCCGAGAAGCACCGGCTGCCCGTGATAGACTTCTACGGCGAGATCATCGCCCGCCGGCCGGGCCTCACTTGGGACGGGACTCTGATGGGCAAGGGGGACGGCCACCCCAGCGCGGATGCGAACGGCGTTACCCCCACCTCTCCACCCACGCCGGAGAACCTGCGGGAGAGCGGCTATCTGCTGCGGGGCTGGCTGTCCGTGAAGAAACTGGCGGAGGTGAAGCGGAGGGTGATTGACGGCCTGCGCCGCGAGGTGAAGGCGTCGCAGACGCCCTACCCGCGCATCGCCATGTTCTGGAGTCCCATCCGCGGCCGCGGCTGGGAGGCCCCGGAGGCATACGCGCCGCACGATCTGATCGTGGTCTCCCCGGAGCAGATCGGCATGGAACTCGATGTCCCGGAGGGCACTCCCTGGGGCCTGGCCGAGAGTTACACGCCGGAGTCTGTGGGGAAGGGGAGGCAGTGGCTGGCGAAGGTGAGGCAACTCAACCCGAATGCAGTTATCTTCGCGGCGATTGACTTCTACGAATACCAGGACGATGCGCTGCCGGAGGACCATCCATGGTGGCTCAGGGAGGAGGGGAAGCGGGTGCAGTTCTGGCCGGGCACCCATCGCATGGACTGGTACAACGAGGACTACCGGGCCCACGTCATCCGCCACACCATTGGCGCCATGCAGGCCGGCTTCGGCGGGGTGTTCTACGACAATCTGCGCGATGAGCGCGAGCCGTGGATTGCTCTGCTGACCGACCTGCGCAAACAGGCCGGGGAGGACCTGCTCGTCATCGCGAACGTCGGCTATGCGGTGGAGGAATACAACTGGGTGGCTCCCTATCTGAATGGATTCATGTATGAATCCGGCTGGAGCCACGAGCGCACCGAGTGGGACGATTGCATCCACGGGATGCAGGAGGCGCAGTCGCTCTTCCGCGAGCCCAAGTACAGTATCATCGAGCGGTTCGAGGAGACCCGCGAGGGAGCCGGCTGGCCGGGTGATCCCAATCGGGGGCAGAAACC
>JALGTT010000220.1 GCA_029821235.1 Candidatus Hebobacteria bacterium
GCGGGAGAAGTTGTAGCCGTGGGCGACGATGTGCGGGGTGTCCAGGATCATCATGGTGGTGTAGCCCGCCTCGCCCATCACCTCGGCGATCACCACCTCATCCGGCGGCAGGGGCGCCCAGTCGCAATAGGTGAAGGTGAACCGTCCGGTCAGCACATCGCGCCGATTCGGAACCGTGGGGAAAGAGGCCGTCCGCGCCTGGTCGAAGACCAGGGACTCGCAGGCGAGACGGTCGAGATTGGGGGTGTGAATCCAGTCGTTGCCGTAACAGCCCAGGTGGTCACGGCGGAAAGTGTCGGATACGATCACCACGAAGTTCATCTCGTTACTTCTCCTCGGCGAAATAGGCTGGCCAGGTCGCCAGCCTGCATTCCCCCTCCAGCGTCCCCCGTCTACCGCGGCAGTATGTCCGGCCGCGCCAGGGTCAGGTCTCCCACCCGCACCTCGATGGTGGGGAAGCCCTGGGAGGCGGAGATGATCTCCGGGCCCTCGGGGGTGGCGATCATGGTGTCCTCGGACTTGGTGCCGGTGATGGAGGGGTTCCAGGCGAAGGCCTGGTTGGGGAGGACCTTTTCCTCGGTGGCCGCGGTGGCGCGGTAATCCCGTGGCGCGTAGCCGGTGGGCCCGCCCTGGTGGTGGAGTTTCCACTCGTCCTCGAATCCCTGCTCGGCATAGGCATCCAGGCCGGCGCGGAACACGTCCCCCACCCGCCGGCCGGGGATGGTGTGCGCGAGGTAGGCGGCGTCCACCTGCACCACCGCGTCGTGCTTCCGCCTCAGTTCCTCGGGGATGGGGCCGAAGCAAACCATACGGGTGGCGGAAACGATGAGCCCCTGGCGGCGGCCGCAGATCACCAACATGAGGGTTTCGCGGATGGGGTTCGCGGTGGGGATGGGATGGCGGTACCTGAGGATGCGGTCATCGGCCGCCACCAGCACGACGATGGGCTGGATGCCCCGGGACCAGCACTGGTGGGAGAGGATGCCGGCCGCCTCGTACTCGGTCATCCCCGGCTCCGCAGCCATCGCCGCCGCCCCGATCGCCTCGCCCACCTCTCGCCCAAGGGACCGGTAGCGGTCCACCTCCTCGCTGGTGAGGGACCAGCGCAGCCGGGCGATCTCCTCCGGGCAGGCGACGGCCCCGGCGACCGGCACGTCGGAGGCGACCTTCTTGTCCTTCGCCAGCCCACCCAGGGGCTGATGTCCTCGCACACGTCCCAGCCGGGCAGTTCCTCGTCGAGGAGCCGGCCGCGCTCTATCGCGTTGGTGATGAGCACCTTGCGGTCGCGCTCGATCAGCAGCGCGCCCGCGCCCGTCTCGGATGCGAGGCCGATGAAGGACTGCCCGCCGCGGGAGAACCAGGCGAAGTTGTCGGAGCGGGCGAGCAACAGGGCGTCGTATTCGCCCGCGTCCAGGAACTCGTTGACCCGGCGCTGCTTCTCTTCCAGCTCACTGCGTTCTGGCATGACGTTTCTCCGATGTCGAGTCAAGGGGTGTGACCTTCAGGCGCACGGTTCTCCGCGTCCTGCCGGTAACCTTGTAGCGGTCGCTGATGCGATGCCCCACCACCCATACGATCTCGTCCCCCGACAACACCAGCGGGGTGCGGGAGCGCTCCTCCCGCGGCACCCGTTCGTCCACGAAGAAGTCCTGGAGTTTCTTCTCCTGCCGCATCCCCAGGGGCACGAACCGGTCGCCCGGCCTTCGGGTGCGCACCAGCAGGGGAAGGTAGAGTTTCTCCTCGTCCAATGCCGCCTGCGCGCGGTCATCCCTCACCTTGAGCGACCGGGAGCGGCGCGCGGTGAGGCGGATGCCCAGTTCCGGCAGGTCCAGCCGGCCGGGCACGGGCAGCGTACGCTGGCTGCTGAGCCGGGCCCTCATTCGCTTGCCTCTGGAGAAGACCAGAACATCGTACGACCGCCTCACAGTGAGCCCGCCGGGCACCTCCACCCGCGTGCCGGCCCGCCCCTCCGCGGCCAGCCGGGCGATCGCCTCCACCCGCTCCATGTCCACGCCGTCGAGGTCACCTCTGACGCGCGCCAACGCCGCGCGAATCACCCGCCTGCGCAACCCCAGCGGGAGCGCGTCGAGATCGGCGAGGTGGAGAGAGACACCGTCGGGGGCGTGGTCGCTCAGGCGTTCGAAGATGGAACCGGAAAGGGGCTCCAGCACCTCCCGGTCATCCCGCAACAACGCGGCGGTGCGGCACAGGGCGGACACCACCTCCGGCTGGATGGCTCTGAGGAGGGGAAGCACCTCGTGGCGGATGCGGTTGCGGGCGAAGCGGACGTCCGCGTTGGAGCTGTCCACGCGGTGAGCGATCCTGCATGCCCGGCAATAGTCGAGCACCTCGGCGTGCGTGACGCCCAGGAAGGGCCGGATGATGTTCCCGCGCACCGGCCAGATGCCCGCCAGCCCGTCGCCGCCCGCGCCCCGCAGCAGGTTGAGCAGCACCGTCTCCGCCTGATCGTCCGCGGTGTGGCCGGTGGCGATGCGGTCCGCTCCCGATTCGGCCGCCACCTCGGTCAGTTCCCGGTATCTCAGCTCCCGCGCCGCCGCCTCCAGGGAGAGTTTCCCCGCCCGGGCGTGCGCGCGGACATCCACCCGGCATAGGTGGAAGGGCACGCCGAGCGAGTCGGCCAGCGCGGCCGCGTGCTCGGCATCCGCGTCCGCCTCCTTTCCTCGCAGGCCGTGGTGGACGTGCGCGGCCGCCACGCGGCAGCGCAGCCGTCTCCGGAGCCGGCAGAGGGCGTCGAGGAGCGCGCAGGAATCGGGACCGCCCGACAGCCCCACCAGCACGGTTTCCTCCGGCTGGACCATGCGATGGGCGCGGATGGTGGAGGCCACGCGCCCCAGGAAGCGCCGCCTAGTCGCAGAGGAAGAGGTCGAGGAGGCGCCACCCCTCCTCGATGAACCGCCCGCCTTCTTTCGCGTTGATCTCATCGAATGCCTCGGTTGCGTCGGTGCCCTTGCCCCAGACCGCGAACGGGACCGGCTCCCGTGCGTGGGTGCGGGTGGACAATTTCGTGTAGTGGTCGGCGAGGACCATGATCCTGCTGTTGCCGTCCCTGCGCAAGTGCTCGTAGAGGGGACCGACCACGTACTTGTCCACCTGCTCGATCGCCCACACCTTCCGGTCCGGGCTGCCCTGGTGGGCGGCCTCGTCGGGTGCCTCCACGTGCACGAGCACGAAGGGCACTCTCTCCAGCGCGGCGAGGGCGGCGCGGCCCTTGGCCGCGAAGTCGGTCTCCAAATTGCCGGTGGCCCCGGGCACGTGCGGGGCGGAGAGTCCGGCCGCCTTGCCCACCCCCCGCACCAGGTCCACGGCCGCGATCACCATGCCCGGCATTCCCCTTTCCGCCGCGAAGGAAGGGAGCAGACACGGGCGGCCCTGGCCCCACAGCCAGATCATGTTCGCCGGATTCTTGCCCTCGTCCCGGCGGCGCTTGTTGATCTCGTGGGAGTCGAGCAACTCAAGAGAGTCGAACATCAACTGCCGCAGGGCGGCGTCTCCGTCGCCCACGGGAAGGTGGGGTTCGATGGGCTGGCCGATGATGTCATGGGGCGGGGTGGTGCGCACCCCCGGGGAGGCGCGGCGCGCGACCATGAGGTGCCGGTAGCTCACCCCCGGGTGGAACTGCCGGCGCGGCCCACCCAATTTCTCGTCAAGCAGTTCGATCAGCACGCGCGCGTCTGCGGTCGGAATCTCCCCGGCCGAGTAGTCAATCAGGGTTGTCCCATCACAGGTGACCAAGTTGCATCTGAAGGCCACGTCCTCCGGGTTCATCGGCACATCTCTGCTCGCCGCTTCCAGGGGCGCGCGGCCGGTGTGATACCTGCGCGGGTCATACCCCAGGATGGAGAGAGTGGCGATATCGCTGCCCGGCTCCATCTCGTCGGGAATGGTCTTCACCAGATCGCAGAAGCCCTCCCGTGCAATCTGGTCGCAGTTCGGGGTGCGGGCCGCCTGGAGGGGCGTGCGCGCGCCCAGGGCAGCCTGCGGCTCGTCGGCCGCGCCGTCCATGATCACAATTACGTACTTGCGTTGGGGAAAGAGAGACATGGCGTTCATCGCGGTGCGAGTATAGCATACGGCCCAGAGAAACGGGAAGGTGTTCCGCCGCCCGGAGGGTATTCTCCGCGGGGGCGACGACGGAGGTGTGAAATGACGGAGAAACAGATCAACGGTACCACCATTCGCGCGGTCGGAGGCGACATCACGGAACGCGTGGTGGATGCCCTGGTGAACGCGGCAAACAACCGCTTCTGGATGGGCTCCGGAGTGGCCGGCGC
>JALGTT010000221.1 GCA_029821235.1 Candidatus Hebobacteria bacterium
CCGCCTCCTGGGCGGGTGCATCTGGGAATGGGCCGACCACGGCATCCGCCAACACACGGAGTCGGGCGAGGAATGGTTCGCCTACGGCGGCGACTTCGGGGACGAGCCCAATGACGGCAACTTCTGCATTGACGGACTCACCTTCCCGGACCGCGTCCCCCACACCGGACTCATCGAGTACAAGAAGATCATCCAGCCCGTGCACGTGGAGCCGGTGGACCTCGCCGCAGGCCGCATCAAGGTGGTCAATCGGTATCAGTTTTCGTCGCTCGCGCACCTGCGCGGGCACTGGCGCGTGACCCGCGACGGCGAGCCGGTGGAGGGAGGCGAACTGCCGCTCTTGGATACGCCGCCGGGCGGGGATAGCGAGATAACGGCACCTCGAAGTGACCTTCGGCCTGGCGCGCGACACCCTTTGGGCGCGGCGCGGCCACCAGGTCGCCTGGGACCAATTCGCGCTCCCTGTCGCGCATGCGCGAGGGCCCCTCCTGCGCCTCTCAGACATGCCCACGGTCATTCTGGAGGAGGCGAACGCGGCGGTTTGCGTTTCCGGGCGCGATTTCGAGGCAACGTTTGACGTGCACTCCGGCGGCCTGTCATTTTGGCGCTGGCGGGGCGTAGACTTGCTTCTGCGGGGTTCTGCGGGGACCTCGCGTTCGCGTTTGGCGTTCTCCGACGGATAACGACGTCGAAATCGCGCGAGAATGGCGCCAGGCGGGGCTGGATCGGCTCCAGGAGCGCATCGCGCGCACGCGCTCGGAAGCATACGATGGCTATGCGTCTATCCAAATTAGCACTGTCTTGTCTCCCTGCTCTCTGCCGCCGGCGTTTTCCTGCACCTACCTCTACACCATCTACGGGACCGGCGACATCGTGATTGAGGTGCAAGTCACCCCCCGACGGGACCTGCCGCCCCTTCCCCGCCTCGGCCTCCAGTTGATACTCCCCGGCCGCTTCGACCGCTTCGCGTGGTTCGGCCGCGGCCCCCACGAGAGTTACCCGGACCGCAAGGAGAGCGCTCCCGTGGGCATCTACCGCGGCACCGTGCACGACCAGTACGTGCCCTACGTCCGCCCACAAGAGAACGGCAACAAGACCGATGTGCGCTGGGCCGCGGTGACCGACATCAGGGGCCGCGGGCTGCTCGCCGTCGCCATGCCTCTGCTGAACGTCAGCGTGCACCACTACCGGCCGGAGGATTTCGACGCGGCCGCGCATACATATGAACTGGTGCGCCGGGACGAAACCGTGCTTCACCTCGATCACGGCATGGCCCCTCTGGGCAGCGCGAGCTGCGGGCCGGGGCCGCTGGAGAAGTACCTGCTGAAGCCGGAGGAGACGCGGTTCTCCGTGCGGCTGCGGCCGTTCTGCGAGCGCGACGATTCCGCGGCCCGCCTCGCGCGAATGACGCTCGAGCGGCCGGAGACGGAGTAAAGCGAGCGGGCTGAATCAGTGGTCGGGCGCGGCCGCCTGCCCGGCCGGCCCGATTCTGCTATACTACCTCAGCAAGCCGGCAGACGCGGCTGGACGGCGATTCCAGGCACATGACAAAGCGCGCACGAGATACCAAGAACCCGCAGCGAGCACAGCCCGCGGCTCCCGCGTCTGCGTTCTCCGGCGCGGGGCGCGCTCACCGCACCTCGGTCGCGGTGGTGCTCATCCTCTACCTTGCGCTCGCCACGGCCTATGTCTTCCGCCTCCCCATTGACGCGGCGCCGGACGAGTCCGCGCACCGGGTGTATGTCGGGTGGCTGGCCGAGAACCGCCGCCTGCCGGTGTTCGACCCCGCGGATGCGCAGCACTACGAACTCCATCAGCCGCCCCTGTACTATGCTCTCTGCCTGCCGGCCTACTACGCGGCCGGGGGCGGCCGCGATGTTGCGCGCCTCACCCACGCGGTCCGCTTCGTCAACGTGCTGCTGGGCTTGGTGGTGGTGTTGCTGGCCTTCGTTTTCGCGGGCCACCTTGCGCCGCACCGGCCGTGGGCGGCGGTGGGCGCGGCCGCTTTCGTCGCGTTTCTGCCGATGCAACTCGTGCTGTGCGCGAGTATCAACAACGATGTGCTCAGCCAGGCGCTGACCACGGGAGTGCTGTGTCTGCTGGTGGGGCAGGTGCGCGCCGGGCGCGTCCTTGTGGCGCAGGAGCGACGCGGCTCACGCAAGCGCGGGCGGGACGAGCACCCGGAGTGGCGCGCGGCCGCGGGGAGCGGCTTCACCGCGCGGCGGATGGCCCTGGTGGGAGTGCTGGCCGCGCTGGCGCTGCTCACCAAGAGCCAGGCCGTGTTCCTGGCGCCGGTGATCTGGCTGGCGGCGCTGGCGGCGGTGGGGAACGGTGACATCACTCTGCGCCGCGCGCTGGCGCTCGCCGCGCTCGCCACCGGGGTGATGCTGGCGCTGGCCGGCTGGTGGCTGCTGCGCAACAAGGTGCTGTACGGGGACCCGCTGGCGATGGGGGTGTTCTTGAAGGCGTTTGTGGGCAGCCGTCCGACGCCGGAGAAGATGATGGGCCAGATGAGCCCCATCGCGTATGTCGTCTTCTGGGTGCCCTGGTGGACCTTCCACAGTTTCTGGGGCATGTTCGGCCCCGATGCTTTGGGACGCTTCGTGTTCTATCCGTCGTGGTGCTACTGGGTGCTCTTCATCCTCAGCGGGGCCGCCCTGGTGGGCCTGGCGCGGTGGCTGCTCTCGCCCGGCAGCGCCGCCCCCTGGCAGCGGCGCGCGCTGCTGGCTCCCGGGCTATTGGGCCTGCTGGTGATCGCCTCATTGGTGAGATTCAATTTCACCTTCTTCCAGGCACAGGGACGCTACCTGTTTCCGGCGCTCGCGCTGTGGGCGTTTCTGTTCGTGGTGGGATTGACTCACCACGCGCCCGCGCGTGCCCGCGCCCCCATGACGATCGCCCTTTCCGCACTGATGTTGCTGCTCGCCGCCGGGGGGTTGGCGGTGATGGGCGCGTTGGGGGGATAGAAGGGGTGGAACATACCGCGCGCGCCCGCAATTTTCGGATGAAGGGTCTCGTGGTAGAATAAAATACTGGTCGTTAGCCGCTGGCGCCGAGGCTGGAAGTCTTACTCACTCTTCTGTTGGGGACGCGGCGACCGAGGAGGACTTCTGCCGGGAGGACAGCGATGGGCGACGACCGCTTTCTTCATCCCCACCCACTCCTCTCCCCCACGGCGATGGCAACCAGGCGATGACGGGCCAGTGTGATACGGGCAGCGTGCTGGAGCGGCTCACCACGGAGTTCAGTGCGACGGCGTGCTGTAGGGCTGGCACACCTTTGCACTCTCCGCAAGCGGAGCTTGCGGAGAGTGGTCGAATGGAGCGAGGTGGTTTGGCGGGGATGGGCCCCTAGGCCCTATGGGGCGGGGTGGCGGCCAAAGGCCTAGCCATATCCCCGCCCTTGTATGTTGGTGAGGGTTGATGTTGAAGAAAGGAGAGAGGAGACGTCGGGCATGGGAAGGGGAGAAGCTGGTCCCGCTCTGAGCCTTCGAGGCTGGATTGTAGATCAGCGACCCTTCCCTGGGCTCCCGAAAGTCGAACAGTATCCAGTGCGGAGAAGCCTGCATGTACAAGGTTGACCGACCTGAGCCCGGCCCGCAGGGCCGGCCTCCCCCTGGTGCTCCGAAGCCGTCACTAAGGTGGCTCGCTCACCCCAACCGCTTCATGCGCAAGTTCCGCTCTGTCGTCCTGTAGGGCTGGCGTTCCTACGCCAGCCATGGCGGGCATGGGAATGCCCGCCCTACAGCACCCTAGAACCCGAACAACTCCCCCAGCCGCAT
>JALGTT010000222.1 GCA_029821235.1 Candidatus Hebobacteria bacterium
CGCTGGTCGGTCCCCGCACCGGCGCCGAAGTCGCCTCCTGCTTTGCGGCCACGGAGGTCGCGCTGACCGAGACCGAGAGGGAGTGGCTGGCCCTGGCGCGGGAGCGCAGGGAATAGCGGGGCAGGGTCACCGGGAGGGGCCGGATACGAAGAGAGCGAGGGACGGCCCTTCGGCCGTCCCTCGCGTCAATGTCCGGTAAGCCAGTCGGAAGATGGACTTACCGGGAGAGACTGTCGATCTGAGCGGTGAGAAAACGGCCGCCCCGCCAGATGCGGATGGTGAGGGGGTCTCCCTTCTTCAGTTTGCCTGTCACTCGCTCATAGTCGGCGACATCGGAGATGGGCTGTCCGGCCAGTCTGAAGATGATGTCCCCGGGCCGAATCCCCGCGCGGGCGCCGTCGCTGCCTCAGTCCCAACTTCTTCGGCGGGGCCTGAGGCATCGTCTGGCCGAGTTGTTCGGGTTCGAGCGCGCCCACCGTGATCTTCAAGTTGATGGTCTTGCCGTCGCGCACCACCTTCATGTTTACCGTGGTGCCCGGCCGGGTGCCTTGGACAAGGCTCACGAATTGGTCCGGGCTAATGACCTTGGTGTCCCCGAACTGGACGATCACGTCGTCCGCCTTCACGCCCGCTTTGTCCGCCGGGGCGCCCTCTTCCACTTCGTTGACGAACACGCCGTGGTCAACTCCGTAGTCGTGTTTGACGGGTTCTGTCACCGGCTCGATGGACACGCCGATGCGGCCCCGCACCACCGGCTCGCCGCCCTTGAGGCGCCTGATGATCTCCTTGGTACGGCTGTTGATGGGAATCGCGAATCCAACGCCGATGTTGCCCATGCTCAGCCCGCTGGTGAAAATCGCCTGATTGATGCCGATCACCTCTCCGCGGATGTTCACCAGGGGGCCTCCGCTGTTCCCGGGGTTGATGGGGGCATCGGTCTGGAGAAGATTGCGGAACGGCCGGCCCGGCATGTCAGAGGATATCTGGCGATTCGTCGCGCTGATCACTCCCAGGGTAAGGGTGGGCTCGAAATGCAGGGCCTCGTCGAACCGTCCGCCCATGCGGCTTCCCCCGAAGGGATAGCCCACGGCCAGCGCGAACGAGCCCACTTTCACCTTGTCCGCGTCGCCGAGCACCGCGGCGGACAGAGGTCGCTTCGGATCGATCTTGATCACCGCCAGGTCGGACAGTTTGTCAACACCCTTCACCTCCGCCTGGTAGGACTCGCCATTCGACAGCCGCACAACCACCTTGCTCGCCTCGGAGACTACGTGGTTATTGGTGACGATGTACCCGGCGGGGTCAATCACCACCCCGGAGCCCTGTCCCACGGGCGGGAGCGGGCTGCGGTCCGGCGGACCGGAATCCGGCCCCTCAGGCCCGAAGAAGAATCGCTTCCACGGCTCGGGCAGGTCCGGCATGTCGGGCATGGGAACCCGCGGGACTCGCGCCTGAGGTCCTGGCTTCCCCTCCGCCTCTATGAACACCACCGTTGGTCTCACCTTATCGGCCACCCAGGTGAGGCCTTCCTGCACCTGTTCGAGGCTGACCACCTGTGGGGGCGGAGGCGAGGTGGCCTCCCCCCAGGCCATGCTGAACATGATCACCGCCACACCCAACGCCACCGTCAATGCCACCGCCGCCAGCCACAGGGCGGTGCGGTCCCCCCGATCTTTTCGCTGAGTCCATTCACTCATCGTCCTCTACTCCTTCTCTCATCACCCCGCACATCGCGTCAGCAGATGGTACGCGGACGCCGAGCAAGGCATGTGCTCCCATCCCGTCAATAATAGCGCACTTCCCAAGATAGTTAGACAAGTGTTTGCCGTGCATGGTTCCAATTCCCACCATCAGCCGGCCCCCTCCAGCAGGCGCGTCGCCAGCGCCTCCAGAGCCAGGTCGAGATTGGCATTCCCGAGCAACTTCCTCCTGGTGTCCAGGATCCACTCGATGGCCGCGCTCGCCTGCTCGATGCTCCCCGAGCCCCTTTGGTCGCTCACCGCCGCTTCATAATCCCGGTTGAGCACTTCGCCCCCGGTGGCCACCGCCATACGGTCCCGGTACCACGAGGCCATCACCTCCAGACACCAGGGCAGCGCGGCCCGCAGCGCTCTGTCCGGCGTGCACGGGCGCGGGCACCAGAGAGGCGACCTGCTCGGCCTCCTCCCTGATCCGCTCGGCGACTCGCAGGCTGGCCCCCAACGGCAGACGGTCCATCTCGACGCAGAGATCCAGCAGCCGCTTCCGCGCCTCCAGCAGCTCCGGCCGACGGGCCGCCCGCAGCGCCCAGGCCGGCCTGCCTCCAGAGAGCACGGCCAGCAGACGGGCCGCCGTCTCGTCCATCCCCTGGGTCTGCAGATGGCGCTCGATCGCCTCCGTCCCCGCGATCTGGAAGGCCACCTTCTGGGAGCGGGAGAGGATGGTGGGAAGCAGGCTCGCCGGGTGGGAAGTCACCAGGATGAGCACCACCCGGCTGGGCGGCTCCTCCACCACCTTCAAGAGGGCGTTTGCCGAACTCTGATTCATGCGGTCGGCGGGATCGATGATGTATACCTTGTTTCGCCCCAACACCCGCTTCAGATGGGCATCGTGAATCAATTGCCGCACCTGATCGATGGCGATCTCGGTTCGCAGCCGGCCCTTCTCGTCCGCCTCCAGCGTGATCACCCGCACATCGGGGTGGCCGTCCCGCGCGGCGAGCAGGCAGGAGCGGCATTCCCCGCAGGCATCCCCGTCTCCGGTCTCATCTATGCGCTCACAGTTGAGCGCCTGCGCGAACAGCCGCGCCGCGGTGGACTTTCCCACTCCCTCGGGGCCGTGGAACAGGTAGGCGTGGGCCACCCGATCGCGGCGGATGGCGTTCTTCAGCACAGTGACCGGCCGGTCCTGGCCGATGAGGTCGTCGAGTCTGGACGGCGCGTCGCTCACAGCTTCTCGAACCGCTCCACGTCCAGCACGAACACCGTCGCCCCACCCACTTGCACTTTCACCGGGCTGGGGATGCAGGTGCCGATGGGCTCGATCGTGGGCGGAAAGACGTTCACCAACTGCTCTCTCGTCTTGGAATGGGCCGCGATCACGCCGATCACGTCCTCCACCTGCTCGGCCTCCACTCCGATCAGGACGGTGACATTCCCCTCCCGCAGCAGTCCCCCCGTGCTGGCCACCGTGGTGAACTGATAGCGCTTCTCCAGCAGGGCGTCGGTAACCTTGCGGTGGTCTTTGTGTTGGACTACCGCGATCACGAGTTTCATGTCTCCTCCCTCGCGGTCATGCGCTCCAGAAGATCGCTCACCAGCGCGGTCACCCGGCCGTGCACGGCGGCGATCTCTCCGGTTCCGTCCACCAACTTGATGCGACCGGGCTCCTCCCGCGCGAGGGCCCGGAATCCCTCCGCCACCCTCAGGTAGAACTGTGTGCCCTCTGATTCTAACCTATCCAGGCGCTCTTCGTCCAGGTGTGCCCGCTCCGGCGGAAGGTCGAGCACGAGGGTGAGATGGGGGGTGAGGCCGCCGGTGGCGAGGGCGTTGAGGCGGCGCAGCAGATCCATGTCCAGCCCCCGGCCGGCCCCCTGGTAGGCGAGGGTGGAGTCGGCGTGCCTCTCGCACACCACCACCTGCCCCTCGGCCAGGGCCGGCCGAACCACCTGGCTGACGTGGAGAGAACGATCGGCCAGATAGAGAAACAACTCGGCCTCGGGGGTCATTTCCCGCCCGGGAGAGAGCACGAGTTCCCTCAGTCTCCCCCCGGTCTCCGTGCCCCCCGGCTCCCGGGTGAGGCACACCCGGCGTCCGCGCCCGCGGAGCCACTCCGCCAGCAGGCGGGCCTGGGTGGTCTTGCCGCAGCCGTCGATTCCCTCCAATGTGATGAAGACGCCTGACATGTACCCGGCCTCAGTATCCCAGGGATAGCTGCATCTCGGCCTCATCGGTAACAGGTTTGCCGTACCGCCCCCCGCCGCCTGCCAGCATGGAGAGCGTTCCCTCGCGGGATCTCATCACCAAGGCGGCCAACTTTCGGCCGATCACCAACTCCAGGTCCTCGGCGCGCGCCTCGTGCAGCACCTTCATCTCGGTGCCGAAGCGGTTGAGGAGTTTGCCGAGCGCCACCGCCCCCACGCCGGGCAGCATCTGGAGCGGCACCTGGTAGTGGTAGGGCGGCCGGTGGGAGGGCGGCCGCGGCTCCGGGTAGTCGGCGATCTCCACGATTCGGTCGAGCACTCCCTTGACCACCTTGTCGCTCCCGCAGGCGTCGCATTTCACCACTGGAGGCTCCAGCGGAGTAATCCGCTCGCACGCGGTGCAGAAGGTGCGGTGGTACTTGCCCAGCCTTGGATCCAGACCATAATTGGCGATCACCCGGCGGCCGTTCTCTCTCTTCAGCGCCCACACCACCTCCTGGAAAGAAGGGCAGAAACTGTCCGCTTCCCCGCCCGCTCCGTTCTCCGCGGCCGGGATCTCGATCACGTTGTACTCCCGCGCGATGCGGGGAAGAGAATGTGCGTCCGAGTTGGAGAGAAAGGTGAGAGGGGCGAGTTCGGCGATGCGGTCGGCGAGAAAACTGTCCGCGCTCAGCCCCAGTTCCAGGGCGGCAAGCTGTTGCATCCCCTCCTCGCCGAACATCTCCGTGAGGCGCCGCACGCAACTCCCGTAGGGGCTCTTGTGCGGGGTGAAGGCGTGGGCGGGTACGAAGATGCCGCCCACCTCGGTGGCCATCCGCAGCAACTTTCTCGCCGGCACCCGGCAGCGCTGCGAACTCAGGTTCAGGTTGGTGACCAGCCGCCTCAGCAGGCCGACGAAAACGCGGATCTCCTCGCGGCCGGGGAAATAGGCCACGTGGTGGGAGGCGCCCCCGTCATCCTCCACGGTTTCCAACTCGCAGCCGAGGATGATGGTGGTGGTATCGCGGTACCGCAGCCCGCCCCCGGGCAACTCGACCATCTCCCCGGACTCCACCAGCCGGTCGATATCGGCCATCACCGCGGGTGAGCCGCAGTCCACGATGCCCGCCACCTCGATCCCCTTGCGGGTGGCGCATTCCCTGGCGATGTTCTCGAAGGTGAGGTCGCGCGCGGCGGTGATCTTCACCGGCTCACCGGCGCTGGTCCGTCCGATGTGGATATGCAGGTCGGCGTAGACGCGCCTCACGAGTGCCCCTCCACCGGCGGAGCGGGCCGCCCGGCCGCGGCGCGCACCAGGTTCACCACCACCAGGTCCGCGTGGGCCTTGGTCGGCGCGTTGAACTCCCGATGGCGATAGCGGACCGAGTCCAGATAGAAATCGCAGATGTCGTCCAGCGAATACCCGCGCTCCACGTTGCGCCGGATGCGGCGCACGATACGCTCGTCCGCGTCGGCCTCCACGTAGACCTTGAGGTTCATCAGCGAGCGAAGTTCCTCGTCGTGCAGGACGAGGATGCCCTCCACGATCAGCACCTCCGCCTCCCCCTCCCGCGCCTGCCGGAGGTCGGCGCGCAGGCGCGGAAAGTCGAACGAA
>JALGTT010000223.1 GCA_029821235.1 Candidatus Hebobacteria bacterium
GCGCTGGCCGCGCTGCGAGCGGACGGGACCGCGGGCGGGGCCAGCCTGCGGCCCGGGTTCGCCTATGCATATTGGGATGGCGCGGAAAACCGGCTGGTGGAGGTGAGTCCGCTGGTCGGGTAGCAGTCGAACCTGCGCCCTCCGTGCGCGCGGGCGCGGGACGCCGTAACACGCGCCGCGCGCCGCGGCTTGACCCCAGGTGCGGCGATGTGTTAGAGTACCCGTGGCATCGGCGCGGGTGCGTCGGTGCTGTCCTTCTCTGGGAGGATAATCGTGTCCGCCACTTCCACCGCCAAGAAGTCCAAGAAGAAGACCGACAAGCAGCGCGCCTCCTACGCGGTGCGATACCTCGAGGACATGATCTTCGAGATCATGCTCAACAGCGGCCTCCCGGCCAAATCGCGCGAGCTGGCCGCCGCCCTCGAGAGCACGGTCAAGCTGCACCCCAAGTTCATCCGCAAGGTATTGTACGAGAGCCCCAGGTTCGTGATGGAGGAGACCCGTTGGAACCTTTCCCTTCGGGTGGCCTCCCACCTCACCTTCGAGGGGTCAATCGAGCACACGCTGGCGGACTACGGCAAGCCCATGCCCAGCCAGGCGATTCAGAACGAGATGGCGATGATCCACCGCCGCTCCGTGGAGTTCTTCGACGACCTGCTGCTCGAGATGCTGACCACCCGCGAGAAGTACTGGCAGGCTCCGGACGGAACGTGGGGCTTGAGGAACTGGATCCTGGACACCACAGAGAGCGACCCCGAGCAGGTCTTCCTGCGCAACTTCTTCCTGGAGGCCGCCGAGGTGCGGCCCGTGGTGGATACGCTGCTCAAGACGCGGATGAGCGCGGATCAGCCGCCTGTGGAAATGGCCGTCAAGTTGATTCGGAAGGTGGGGGAGCCGATCTCCAACAAGATCCTCAGTTACGTCATCTGGGCTCTGCGGGACGGCGACCTGGACCCGGAGCAGTTCTTCCAGACGTGCCGGGAGGACGACCGATTGCTGATGCTCTCCGGGCCGCTGTGGGCGGTGGATGAGTTCCGGAGCGCCTACCACGATGATCTGAAGCGCCTCTCGCGGCGCGCCGAGAAGGAGACCGATGCCGAGTGGGCCGAGGAGGAGGAGGCCGAGGGGCCGGTGGTGGTCTCCCCCAGCGACCTCGACGAGGTGATGAAGTTGCTCCGCAGGCGCAAGCGGCCGCAGCCGGCGACCGCGCTGGCGGAGATGGTGTTCGGGACCAGTCCATCCTCTCGGAGATTCCGGGAATCGGTGGATGCGCTGGTCGCCGGCCTGAGCCTGGACACGCGCTTCGTGCGGGTGGGGCACCAGACCTTCGCCCTCCCCGGGATGATGCCCAAGGGGCTGGATAAGGTCCCCGACGCCCTTCTCCCCGTTACGGTTACGGCCGAGGACGACGACACCGACGCCGAGTTGGAGGACGAAGGGCTGGAGCCCGTGCTGGTCTCCTGGGTGCACGATCCCAGGTACGAGGATTTCGGGGAGGAGTCCGAGATCGAGATCGGCCCCGAGCAGCAGCCCACCGACGAGCTGCGCCACGTGCTGCTATACGACCACTGGCGGGCCGGCACGCTCAAGGTGCGGGTGTGCGACCGACGCTTCTTCCCCTCCGAATCGAATCTGATCTGCGCCACCTTGGTTGACAAGGAGACGGAGAAGAGGTACCCGGTGTGGCTCAGCTACACCAGTTCCCTGTTGTGGGAGATCGGGGATTGGTATCAGGCCCGGGACCTCACCCCCGGAGCGGTGATCACCATCGTCCCGGGCGAGACCCCGGACGAGTACGTGATCTCTCACGACGGCGAGATGGATCCCTATGTCACCATTGACGAGGACCGCCTGAAGGTCCTCACCAAACTCCACCGTGAGGCGGCGAAGAAGAAGTTGTCCGTGTTCGAGATCATGCAGCGCGTGCTCGCGGACTACGAGAACGGTATCCCGTTCATGAAATTGTGGGCCGAGGTGAACGTGGTGCGGAGGACGCGGCGACGGGTGGTGGCCTCCAACCTGGCCTCGTACCACTGCTTCAGCCAGCGGCCCGCGAACTCCGATATCTGGGTGTTCGACGAGCGCAAGGTAACGCAGGGACGCAAGAAGACCAAGCGACGCTTCGTCAGAATGTAGAGGCTCTCGATTTGGATCGCAATCGCCGCCGGCGCACCGCGCCGGCGGTTTCGCGTTACTTGAGGTAGCCCAGCGCCTCCAGTTGTCTCCGCGTTTCGTCGGAGAGTTTCCGCGTGGAGGGTTCTTGTGCGGGAACGTTCTTCCCGCTCTTCGCCAACTCCGCGCGCGCCCGTTGCTGGTCCGCCCGGAACTGGCTGAGCGCCGCCTTCAGCGCGGCCGCCTGCGGCACGCGCCCGGGGGCCAGGGGCCGGGCCTCCTGGGGGTCAGTAGACAAATCGTAGACCGCCTCCGGCCCATCCTCGTACTGAAGAAGGAGCCAGCGCTGGTCCCTCACCACCCGGGAGTAGTACGGGCCCCACGTCTGCGTGTACGCGTAATCACGCACCTTCTCACTCGTCCCCGTGAGCAGCGGCACCAGAGACTTGCCTTGCACGGAGTCCGGATAGGTGACGCCGAGCAGGTCCAGGATAGTGGGCATCACGTCCACCGTCTGCGTGAGCGCGGGGATCCTTGTGGTGAGCGCGCCGCCGGGGAAGCGCACCAGCAGCGGAATGTGGAGCGCCTCGTCATAGGGAACGTTCTCGTGCCACACATAATCGTGCTCGCCGAGGGCCTCTCCGTGGTCCGAGGTGACGATGAACAGAGTGTCCTCTAGCAGCCCCTCCTGTTCCAGCATCTCGTGCACGGCGCCCACCCCCTGGTCCCCCCAGCGCAGGTTGGCGTCGTAGAGGTTCACCCATTCCGTCCTGTCATCGGGCGGCGGCGCGGCCCGGTACTCCTGCGTCGCCTCCGGCAGCAGGGGGTTGGCATGGAAATAGGCGTCAGGGTCTCCGCCGGCAAAGAGCGCTTTGACGTCGTCAGGCGCGTCATAGGGGAAGTGTGGGGGCAGGAAGTGCAGATAGGCGAAGAACGGCCGATTCCCTCGGTCGTGCAGGCCGCGGGAAAACCTGGTCGCGATCTGGCGGACACTGTCCCGCCGGCCCTTCCCTCGCGACCCGGCGCCGCCCTCTTCCACGGACGAGACCGAATCGAAATCCTCGCCGATGCCAACGGTGGGAGAAGCGGCGACGTTGGCGGTGGCCATGAAGGTGTAGTAGCCCGC
>JALGTT010000224.1 GCA_029821235.1 Candidatus Hebobacteria bacterium
CCCAGCAGGATGCCGGTGGAGAAGGCCAGGAAGGCGACCTGGATGTTGTTGGTCATCACGAAAGAAGAGGTGATGGGGCGCATGGACTCCTCCAGCCAGACCTGGCCTCCCTCGTGACGCTCGGCAATGTAGTCAATCGCCTCCGCCACTTCCGGTGAGATCGCCGCGAGAATGTCGGGGCGCAGCGCAGTCAGCCCCGCGCCCAGCAGCGCCCAGAACAGGAACACTCCCGCACAGGCCGCCACCACGCAGGCGTGGCGCCGTATCGTACGGGGCAATTCGGAACGGAAGAAGCGCCTGACCCCCGGCAGCCCGGCCGGCTCGGACACATAGAGCAGGGCATAGGCGCGGCCCACGATCGCATTGAGGCGCGCCGTCTCCGCGGCGCTCACACCGTGGGCGCGGGCGTGAGAAAGGGCCGTGGCCGCCCTCCGGTAGAGCCGCCCGAACTCCAACAATTCTTCCTCCGCGAGCCCGCGCAGGTTCGTCCCGCTCCGCGTCAGCAGTTCCTCCAGACGCGCGAGGTAGTCGCCCGAATTGTCATCATGCCTATTCATGGCTTGACTGGCGAGCCTCAACGTGAGACCATCTCCAAGATATTCATATGACCTTCGATGACACGAAGACAGTAATCACGCCCGAACAGGTGGCAATCACCTATCGCTTGGCCGGCATTGGAACGCGGTTCGCCGCCGTGCTGGTGGACACCTTTCTTCACGTCGCACTCCTGTTCGCGGTGATCGTCGCCCTCGCGGAGATTGTTCCTCTTGTTGAGGATCTTCTCTCATGGCTCGAATGGCAGGCCTCGGATTGGGTCGTCGCCGTGACGATACTCGCGGTCTTTGCGGTATTCTGGGGATACTTCATCTTCTGGGAGACGGTCTGGAGCGGCCGGACGCCCGGCAAGAGGCTTGCACGCATCCGGGTGATAAGAGATTCCGGGCACCCGGTGGACTTCCGGACCGCCTTCGTCCGCAATGTCCTGCGCTATGTGGATTTCCTGCCTGTAGGCTATGGCGTGGGCGCGCTGACCATGTTCCTCAGCCGCGACTCCAAGCGGCTGGGCGACTACGCGGCCGGCACCATCGTGGTGGTGGACGCACCTCCTATTCCCAAGGCGGAGATCGAGAAAGCCGAGCCGGCGAGGGACCTGTCCCTGCTCGGCGATCCCGCCCTCCTGGATCTCACCTCCCTCACCCGCGAGCAACTGCTGGTGGTGGACCGTTTCCTGGCGCGGGAGGAAGGCCTCCCGCCGGAGACCAGAGACCAACTCGCCCAGCAAATCGCCGTCCCCCTCATGCGCACGCTCGGCATCCAGCCCGACTCCCCAGACTATCCCTATCACGAGTTTCTCCGCCAGCTCGCCGCCCTCTATCGTCAGCGGGAGAGAGATTCCATCTCCCCCTGAGAGGCGAGCAGTTCGCGCACCCGGGCCAGGAACTCCTCCACCTCGGAGATCACCCGCGTCACTCCCGGCTCATACTGGAGATGGGGCTCCAAGGTGAGGAATCCGTCGTACCCCGACCGCGCCAGTTCCGCAAGCTGACGCGGCCACCCGACCATGCCCTCCCCCATCTGCGTCCAGTGTCCCTCTTCGTGCGTCCTGCACGCGTCCTTCACGTGGAGGTTGCCGATGTGCCTCTCCACTGCCCGATAGCCGTCGGCCACCGGGTCCTCGGCCAGGCCTGCGTACACCACATTGGCCGGGTCCCAGGTGACCTTGAGGGCCGGTGAGCCGACCGCCTCGACCAGCGCCGCGGTTGCCCGCCCGGTGTCGGCCCACAGTCCTCCCCCATTCTCCAGAAACAATGTGAAGCCGTTGTCCGCTGCCTTCTGCGCCGCCTCGGCGAGGGTCTCGATGACCAGGGGCGGGATTCGCTCGCCCCGGTCTCCGTTCGACCTGGGCAGAGAGAACACGGTGATGTTCCTGGTCCCCAGCCGCGCCGCGAACTCGAAGTCCCGGGGCAGCAATTCGTCCAGGTGGCGGCGAATCTCGTCCGGCGTCTCCGCGCTGATGGGAATCAGCGAACCATCCGTCCTCATCGCCGGCTTGAAAAGGCCCGGTGAGATCGCTGTGATGGTGACGCCATGTGTCTGCACCGCGTTCACCACGCAGTCGTTGACCCAGCCCGGCGCGTTTGGCACCCGCCAACGATAGGCGTATCTGATCTCATAGTGCTCGATACCCCAGCGAAGGCCGATCTCGAACGCGGTGGCCGGATCGTGCGTATACTCGTCTGGAATGAGCGCTATCTTCATGGACTTCTCCCTCTGTTGGCGGCATCGCCGCCCTCAACCCGTCGTTCCCTTTCGCCGTTTCGCTGTCACACCGCGATCGCCTTGCCGCCCGCGGCGCCGCCTGTGCTACAATGGGCGCGGGGCGCGAAAGGAATGTGGATCATGACGACTGCGCGCATCGTTGTCGCGGCGGCCGCGTTCGCGATGTTTGCCTGCCTGCTGGCAGGCCTCACCGGGTGCGGGAACTCGGAGAAGCAGGCCGCGGGGGACTCGCTCCCGCCCTATCCCGCCGAGTTGTCGGCGGAGAGCTCGCCCACCGAGGTGGCCCAGAGGCTGGTCGGCGCGCTGGACGAAGGCGATGACCAGGCGCTGTTGGGGTTGGTGGCCGTCGAGCACGAGGTGAAGGCGATTGACCAGATCTTCCGAAAACACGGCAAGGACCATGAGACGTCCCCCGCCGATGCCGCCGCCCTGACGGTCAGCGGGTGGAAAGCCACCTACGCGTGGTGCCAGCCGGGGCAGACGCGCGTCACCGGCGAAACCGTGAATGACGGCACGGCGTTCGTCAGGGCGATGGGGGTGAACCCTAGTACGAGCCGGCCGCGGGAATTGACCATCGCCATGGTACGGGAAGGCGGGGTCTGGAAGGTGATCGCGGGGATTCAATCGGCGGAGAAGTAGTACACGCCGAGTCGGCACAGGGCGCGCGCTCGCCCACTGCGGCTCGCCTGCGTCGATTCCACGGACTCGCTCCTGCTCGACGCCGGCCACACCACCACAGCGAATGGAGACTTGGGCAATGGAACATCCTCCCAACAGACTGAGAACGCAACTCGCCCGCGGCGAGGCGGTGATCGGCAGCGTAGTCTACTCCTGGAGCCCCAACGTGGTGGAAGCGGCCGGTCTCGCCGGCCTCGACTTCGTGCGCATTGACTGCGAGCACTCCTGGCGCCAGGACGGGGCGCTGGAGAACCTCATCCGCGCGGGCGATGTGTGCGCAAGGCGCTGGAGGTCGGAGCCGCAGGCGTGGTGGTGCCGGATGTGTGCACTGTGGAGGTCGCGGAGGCGGTCGTCAAGAGCGCCAAGTTCCCACCGCGAGGGATCCGCGGCTACTCCGGGCAATGCCGCTCCGGAGGTTGGGGAGCCCGGGCGGGCGCCCCGTGGGTGGAGTGGAGCGACCGCGAGCCGATGGTGGGGGTGATGATCGAGGACGTGAGGGCGATGGACTGCCTGGACGACATCGCGGCCGTCGAGGGGCTCGATTTCCTCTTCTTCGGCCCTGCCGACTACTCCATGTCCCTCGGGCTGCGCAAGCCCATGCGGGATCACCCCGATGTGCAAAGTGCGCTGGACCGCATCATCGCCGCC
>JALGTT010000225.1 GCA_029821235.1 Candidatus Hebobacteria bacterium
AACCAGGAGCCGTTCTGGGCGTAGACCAGGGCCTCGATCTGCACCGGCAGCGGATCCTCCCCCCGCGGCGGCGTCACCGCCACCGGCCCCAGCAAGTACCCCAACTCCTGAGGTTGGATCTCCCAGTCGTCCACATTTCCGTCCTCGTCGTAGTGGCGCACCGGCATCACCCAGGAGGTCACCCTCAACAGGTCGTCTCCGGTGAGGCGCTCGATCGCCGGACTTCCACCGGGCAGGTACACCTCCATCCCCTGGTAGCCGTTGGCCAGGAACTCCAGGTAGTCGGTGGGATCCGGCACATACCAGTGGCCGGATTCATCATTGTTCGCGGGGTCCAGCGCGGGGTTGTCCGGCCGCAGGAACGTATACAAGTTGGTGGCGTGTCCCCACGGATAGGGGGCATAGGCGGTGGCATCCCCGGTGGCCGGATCGCGGGGGCCGAACTCCACCGACACCTGCACCGCCGGCTCATCGCTGCCAGTCGTCGGCCCCGGCGGCGGGCCGGGGTCGTTTGTGCCCCCCACGGCATACCAGGCGGAGTGTCCCACCATCAGCCTCAGATCGGTGACCGTATTGAGAAAGTCCTCGGTGTGCGCGAGGGGATTCTGAGTGATGCTGGCGAGGCGCACGTTCTGATAGAGGAACTCCATGCCCTCCGGGTCGGTGGGAATGGGATCGCCAGGCCAGACCGCCGCGTAAGTTGCGCTGTTCAGCGTCTCATCGCGCGGCCCCTGGAAGAAGCCCAACTTGGGGTATCCGCCCGGCGGATAGACCGGATAGCGGTCGTTGTACCAGTAGATGGTGGAATCCTCCGACTCGGCCCCGAACATCTGGCGCGGCCTGGGGTTGAAGGCCGTAGTGTTCACACACACGTGGTCGCGCGCGAGGAGTGCGATGCGGGTGCCCATCAGCATATCGCCCTCCAAGCTGTTCTGGATCAGCCCGGCGCTCCGCGGCCCCAGCAGATCGCCCTCGATGTAGATGGTGCCGCCCGACACCACCACCAGGTCGAAGCGGCGGCTGCGTCCATTGGCCCCGTAGTCGGTCCCCAGGTATCCCTCCGGCTGCTGGCTGCTCAAACTCCTCTTCGGGGGCAGAATGCCCCGGATGCGCACATTTCCCTCCGCATACACCACCCCGTTGGCAGGGAAGGGGAAGATGGCCCGGCGGCCCGAGACCCCCCAGGAGCCGCCCGCCCCGCCGGGCGGCAGCGGAGAGCACGCCCCTGCTGTCGGCTGATAGGTATAGTCTCCCGCCGACACCGTGATCGCATTCCCCTCCGGGTCCTGCCAATAGTAGGGATCCTCCGGCGCCCCATGCGCGTCGTGCCGAATGATCTCCAGGTAGGGACAGGAGACATCTCCGTGCACCACGATCTCCACCCCGGGCGGAGCGTAGTAGTGTCCCGTCTTGTCCCACCAGTCGGCCGGCCCTTCAGGCAGGGGATCGGCCTCCGTCCGGTTGTCGCCGACGCCCGCGTGCACGCCCACCGACCCCACCCAGTCGCGCCGCAGCATCTCCAGGTCGTGGTCGTATTGAATATCGTCGCGATTGTCTATGTAGATGCCCCCGAAGTTCGTCCATCCCCAGCCGTAGGCCCCCGTGTTGTACCAGACATTGGGGGAGTCCGGGTCCGAGGCCGGTTTCCGCCGCCACTCCCCGGAGTCTCTGGTGAGGGCGAGGAAGCGGTTGACCTGGGTGTCGGGGTTGACCGCGTCCAGGCTCGGAGGATGCACGCTGGGCACCGCCCGGTATTCGGGATACAGCACATTAGGCCAGATCTCCCGCTGGGGCAGTTCTGCCAGCACCCGCCGATAGTTCTCCACCAACTGGGCCGGCACGGGGTCCGGGAACCCCTCCAGATAGTCGTAGGCCTCGGTGCCCGGATCCTCCGGGTCGCCGACCGGGTAGAACAGGTTGGCGGCGCGCTGCTGCCCGTCAATGGCGAGGGTGAGTATCTCCGGCGTCTCCTGGCCCAGGTCCGCGGGCCGAAGCTCGCCGGCGATTTCGATTCGGTCGTCCCGCAGGATCCCGTAGTCCCGCCAGGTCTGCGTCCCTTGGGCCACCCCCTCCGACGTGAACAGTTCCACGCGGGACCGGCCGTACCACACGGTGCTGGTATTGGACCGCAATGGACCGGAGATGGTGAACACGTAGTCGTTGCGGGCCGCCCCTCCCAGCTCCACTCCCGGCACCCCGAGGGCGGCGGTGCGCCCGGTGGAGAAGCGGTCGGTGATGAAGCGCGCGTAATCGGTCAGCAGCACCGGCTTGAGCGCCAGCACCGTGTGCTTCAAGAACGGATTGTCCGGCAGCGTAGCGGTGGACACGATGCGCATGAACCGGCTCTGAATCCGGCTGGGGTCGGGGCCGTAGTCCACCGACAGCGTGAACTCGCCTCGCCCGCAGCGGAAGCGGTAGGGACGGTTGCGCGCGTCCAGCGGCGGCCGCCAGTCGGCCCCGCGGACGCCGTAGGTGAGCTGCTCGTTGGCGTAGTTCAGGCCCGCCTCTGCGATGTTCCGCAGTTCCACCAGGTCGCTGTGCCTCGCCACCTGGACCACCTGCGAGCCGACGATGGCGGTGAACAGGGCCGCCATCGCCGCCACCGCGAACAACACCAGGACGGCGAGCAGCAACGCCTGGCCGCGCTCCCCGCGCCGGAGGCGCATCCGCGCCCCCCGGGGGCCTCGCTCTACTATCGCCTTCGTGCCGGTCAAGCCGCGTCCTTTCATGGCGTTCTCAGTTCGCTTCCCTCACCGTGAGCCGTAACTGATCTCCCGCAGCGCGTTGTGCAACTTCACCCGCCGCGTGAGGTGGGCCACCTGGGCCACCCTCCCCGGCCCCCGCGCCCCCGAATCGCTGCGGGTGACGGTGATGCTCACATCCAACACCGCGGCCGAGCGGTAATAGGCGCAGATGAGGTCGGGGTATTCGTGCCCGGCGGGCCAGTCATCGTTCTGCACCCATACCCCGTTGCTCCGCCAGCGAAAGTCCACCCACAAGGTGTGCTCGGCGGCGAGCAGCCCGTCGGCCAGCCGCTCGGGGAGCCGGATCACCCCGTACTTCGGCTGGTCGGAGTTCACATCCCCAACGGCCGTGAAGTCCAACCCCACCTGGAACTGGTCGAGGCCGGAGCGGGGCGTGCACGCGACCTGGGTGAGCGCCCGATCCGGCTTGCCGTCGCCATCGGCGTCTATCCGCACCCGCACGGAATCCGGCACCAGGAAGT
>JALGTT010000226.1 GCA_029821235.1 Candidatus Hebobacteria bacterium
CGGGGAGGGGTATGGGCGAAGAGTCGGCAGCGAGTTTTGTATGTCCAAGACAACCGAACTGAAGATCACCGACGATCTCGACCTCCTCTACCAGGCGCTTCCCCCGCGCATCGAGGAGCGCCTGCGTGAGATCAATCGGCGGGACGAGTTGCTCGAGGTGGTGCTCGACCTGGGCCGGGAGCCGGAGGCGCGCTTCCCGGGGGAGGCGGTAACCCTCTCCTCCGACCCGGTGACGCGGGAGGACCTGGACTACTGCATCTCCCGCGTGGGTGATTTCACCCTGGACAACCGGGCCGGCATCGAGCGCACTCTCCACCGCATTTCCGCCATCCGCAACCGCCAGGGCGCGGTGGTCGGCCTCACCTGCCGCATCGGCCGCTGTGTCTACGGCACGGTAAACATCATCCGCGACATCGTGGAGTCCGGCAAGAGCATCCTGCTCCTCGGCCGCCCGGGAATCGGGAAGACCACGAAACTGCGCGAGATCGCCCGCGTGCTGGCCGACGAACTCAGCAAGCGGGTGGTGATCGTGGACACCAGCAACGAGATCGCCGGAGACGGCGACATTCCCCACCCCGGCATCGGCCGCGCCCGGCGGATGCAGGTGCCCAGGCCCGATCTCCAGCACGCGGTGATGATCGAGGCGGTGGAAAACCACATGCCCGAGGTGATCGTGATCGATGAGATCGGGACCGAGGCGGAGGCCCTGGCCGCCCGCACCATCGCGGAGCGGGGCGTACAATTGATCGGCACCGCCCATGGCAACACCCTCGACAACCTGCTGATGAACCCCACGCTCTCCGACCTCATCGGCGGCATCCACGCGGTGACCCTCAGCGACGAGGAGGCGAAACGCCGCGGCACCCAGAAGACCGTGCTCGAGCGCAAGGCTCCTCCCACCTTCGACATCGTGGTCGAGATCATGGAGATCAACCGCCTCGCCATCCACCACGACGTGGCGGAGGTGGTGGACCAGATGCTGAGGGGGATCATCGCCCGCCCGGAGATCAGGGTGCGCAAGCCCGACGGCGAGGTGGAGATCATCGAGGGCGGACGGGAGGAGATTCCCCTCGCCGAGCCGCTCCGGCGGTTCGAGGTGGCGGAGGCGGCCGCGCCGGGCTACAGTTCCCGCACGCTCCGCATCTTCCCCTTCGGGATCAGCCGCAACAAACTGGAGAGGGCCCTGGCCGATCTCCAGGTGCGCGCCGAGATCGTCAAGAGGCCCGAGCAGGCCGACGCCATCATCACCGTCAAGTCCGCCTATCGGCGGGGCCCGGATCGCTTCCACGCGGCGCTGGCCAACAACATCGCCGTCCACGTGGTCCGCTCCAACACCCATCACCAGATCCTCGGGGCGGTGCGTGAGATCTTCCGCCTCACCAGCCTCGGCGAGGAGGACCGCGCTCTCCGGGAGGCCTACGACGCGATTCAGCGCGTGCTGGAGACCTCCGAGCCGGTGGAGCTCAGTCCCCAATCCTCCTACGTGCGCCGCCTCCAGCATCAACTCGCCAACCAATACGAACTTCGGTCCGAGAGCGTGGGCACGGAGCCCAACCGCCGCATCAGACTGAGCAAGTAGCCCCCTCCGCCCTCACCCCAGCGCGTCTCCGAGTGCACACCGGCGGGAAGGAGCCGGATTCCCGCACAAGGAAGTAGGCCCACATATGCCCCGCCCGAAGGTGCGGTCCCATGCCGGGCGCGGGTGGTGAGGAGAGGACGATGGGCAAAGCGCTGGTGTGTCTGATGGTGGGTCTGGGGCTGCTGTTCGCGGGGAGCGGATACTGTGAGGTCGAGGCGGCGGCCGCCCGTAATCCCGCGGACCTGAGCGCGGCGGTGGAAGCCGCGGCGGCCGCGGTCACCCCTGCCCTGGTTCGCATTCACGTGGTGTCGGCCGACTACTGGAGCGGGCGGGAGACGAAATCCGAGGCCTCCGGCAGCGGCGTCATCTTCACCCCCGAGGGCCACGTGATCACCAATCACCACGTGGCCGGCAACGCCAAGCAGTTGGTGTGCACCCTCGCCACCAAAGAGGAGATAGACGCGGAACTGGTGGGCACCGACCCGCTCACCGACATCGCGGTGATCAAACTCCTCCCGGAGAAGCCCAGACGGTTCCCGGCGGCCCGGTTCGGGGATTCCTCGCGGCTGCGGGTGGGCGATCCGGTGCTCGCCATGGGCAGCCCGTTGGCCCTCTCCCAGTCGGTCACCATGGGGATCGTGAGCAACACCGCGCTGGTGATGCCGGACATGTTCTGGCCCCTCAAGATCGAGATCGAGGGCGAAGACGTGGGGTCGGTGGTGCGCTGGATCGGACACGACGCGCAGATCGCGGGCGGCAATTCCGGCGGCCCGCTGGTCAACCTGGCGGGCGAGGTGGTGGGGATCAACGAGATACAATTCGGCCTGGCGGGCGCCATCCCGGGCAACCTGGCGCAGAAGGTGGCGGAGGGGTTGGTAAAGCGCGGCCGGGTCGTGCGCGCCTGGATCGGGCTGGAGGTGCAGCCCCTCCTCCAGTCGCAATCCGACCTCAAGGGCGCGCTGGTCAGCGGCACCATCCCGGACTCGCCCGCGGCGAAGGCCGGGCTTCGCGCGGGAGACGTGATCGTCAGCCTGGGCGGCCGGCCGGTCAGCGTCGAGGTGCCGGAGGAACTCCCTCTCTTCAATCAACTGGTCGCCGACCTCCCCATCGGTAAGCCGGTGGAGGCGGTGGTGCTGCGCGCCGGGGAGCGGGTTTCCCTGTCGCTGGTGCCGACGGAGCGCGAGCCGGTCAGGCCCAAGGCGCGGGAACTGCCGAACTGGGGCATCACCGCGCGCAACCTCTCCCTGCTCACCGCCAAGGAACTGAAGCGGGACACCACCGACGGCGTGCAGGTGGTGGGCGTGCGCCCGGGCGGCCCTTGCGACGAGGCCAAGCCGAAGATCGTCGAGAACGACATCATCGTCCAGGTCGGCGACCGACCGGTAACCGACCTGGATGACCTGGCGGCGGTCACGGAGGAATTGCTCGAAGGGAAGACGGAGAGGGTGGCGACTCCCGTGGAGTTCGAGCGGAGGGCGGAGCGGCTGTTGACGGTGGTGAAGGTCGGCAAGCGGCCGGTGCCGGAGCCCGACCGGGAGGTGCGCAAGGCCTGGCTGCCGGTGGCCACCCAGCCCCTCACCAGAGAGATGGCGGAGGCGCTGGGCATTCCCGACGAGACCGGAGTGCGCGTCACCCAGGTCTATCCGACCCAGGTCTATCCGAGCACCAGCGCGGCCGAGGCCGGCCTGCGGGTGGGAGACATCATCGTCGCCGTGGACGGAGACGAGATCCCGGCCTCCCGCGCCGAGCACTTCGAGATCTTCCCCGCCATGATCCGCCGGTACAGGATCGGGTCTCGGGTGGAACTGACGGTGATCCGCGGCGGAAAACAGCAAACCATCCAGGCGGAACTGGTCACCTCCCGTCCGGCCCCCCGGGAGATGAGGCGATACCGGGACGACGACTTCGACTTCACCGCCCGGGAGATCGCCTTCACAGACCGCG
>JALGTT010000227.1 GCA_029821235.1 Candidatus Hebobacteria bacterium
GGGTTCTGCCAGAGCGCATGCGAGCCAACGAGTTTCTGGCGGAGGCCGGCTATGATGCGGAGTGGGTGCACCGGTGGTGTCGGGAGGACCACGGCATCGAGAGTTGGATCCCCCTGGCGGTGCATCGGCGGGACGGCAAAGTGGGAGGGCGGTGGCGCAAGGCCTCCCGAGAGAATACAGCCGACGCTGGGGTGTGGAGACCTTCATCTCTGGTCTCAAGCGCACCGTGGCGAGCGTGCTGCAAGCACGCTCGCTGGAGGGGCAGTTGGCTGAAGCTGTCCAGCGCACTCTGGTCTACAGCCTCCGCCGCTAGCCGCGGCTGTCCAAAACTCCCTTCGCCAACAAAACTATTCATGGCTTTGCAACAGAGCAGAAGCGGGTCTACGAGGCATGGCGGGACGGCAGCGGATCGCGTGACCCTCTGGCGGAGGCCGCGGCAGAGGTGGAGCACGGCCTCTGGACTCGGTGCTCTGCCGGCCGATGCTCTACCGGACACCTGTTGACTCCGGGCAACCACACTTCACACAGCTGGGCGGTGATGCTACCATATGCCGGTTCTGCCGGCCGGGTGAACGTGTCCAACTTCGTTGCACCCTTGCGGGTCCGAACCAAAGAGCGAGGCCCTGCGGCGATGGTAGCCGCCTGCGGCGCCGTTGTGTGGCTCACACTCCAGGGCGAAGGGAACCGGGAATGCCAGGCATGAAGACCCGTCTGAAGGAGATGGTGGCGCGGCTCACGGGCAAGGCGGTAATACAGGCGGTCCAGGAGTACGTCGCCCCGGTGTCGGAGGTCTTGGTCGGGCTGCACAGTGACGTTGAGCAGCATCGGGCGGAGATAGCCACGTTGCACCGCCGAACCGCCGAGCTTCACGAGCGCACCACGGCTCTGCAGCAGCAGCTCGGACAGGCAGAGTCTACGCTCGCCCGCGCCGAGGCGATGCTGACCGAGGTCCGAGCCATGCACTCCGACGCAACGCGCAGAATCCGTTTGCACATGTGGCTGATATGCCTGGGGTGCATCGCTGCACTGGCGGCCATCGTACTGTCTCTGGTCGCACTCGGGAGCTGATGCCTGATGTCCGCCGCATACGAACGCGTTAAGTCGCTGTCCCAGCGCTACCGCGAGCGCGACTTTCCACGGGACATCATGTCTCGCGTGAGGACGCTGGCGGGGACCTACTTGAGGCGCCGAAGTGACAGCTTAGTCGACGCGGCGACGATCGCTGCTGGTTTGACCGTAGGGATGCTCCTTGAGCGGCCGGACCCGCAGATCCTCGAGGCGCTCCGGCTGCAGTACCCTAACGTTGACCCCGGACATCTCGACACCTACTCTCAGGAGGAGCTCCAGGGGATCGTGAACGGCGTCAAGGGGAAGTACTTCGAGGTGCTGATCCGCGATGACCTGAACGCTGGAGATTGGGTGGGCACGGTTCATCTAGCAGAGGGCCAGGAAGCCGTCCTGGCTACCTCCCCGACTCAGGAGGGCTGGGACATCCGGATTCTCGACGCCGATGGCGATGTCATTGAGGAGTTGCAGGCCAAGGCAACGGAATCCGCGCAACCGATCTACGAGGCCCTGTCGGACCACCCGGACATAGACGTCATCGCGACTAGCGAGGCGGCTGAGCACTTCCTCGGGGACCCGCGGGTGATTGACGCAGGCATGCTGGACGATGAACTCACGGACGCGGTTGATGGCGACATCACCGAACTCGCGGAAGGCCCGCTGACAGAGTTCCTCGAGTCCGCAATCCCTTGGCTGAGTCTGGTTGTCATCGCGGGTGCGGAAGGCAGCAAGGTCCTGTTCCGCCTTTCGCCAGCCACAGATGCGCTGCGGACTGCTGGGTTCCGTTCGGCGAAGACCGTGGCGGCCTCAACCGTTGCGGCCGGCTTCATCGCGGTCGACGCTGGGCTTCTCTCGATACCGGCAGCCCTGACTACGCGGCTCTACCTGGACCGCATCCGCTGGCACACGGTCGCGACCGAAACGGTCCAGCGGTACACGACGTGGGTGTCGAAGGTAGCGCCCGCAGGCCCCATGCAGGCACTAAGGGTACCGCCGCCTGGCCTGATGAAGCGCAGGGCAATGTGATTCACGCGAGCTCAGCAAGCCGCCGAAGCGTCGGTGCATGATGGGGGGCGAGGTTCAGGGCGGCCGCGTAGTTCTCGCGGGCCTTGCGAGCATCACCACCCAGGCGATAGGAATCGCCTAGACCGCTGTAGGCCCGCACCCGCAGCGGCGCCAACGTACCGGAGTACAGCTCACCCACCTTGCGACCAGCGAACACGCCAAGGCCGAGGCCCAGGACCGGGGATAGGATCGGGTGGTCCACTTCGCCATCGGCAAGTGCGTCCAGCAACGCGACAACGGCAGCGCCGATACCGCCGCCCCCGATCTTGCCAGCACGCTGCGCTCGCCTGCTGTGCTCGGTGAGGATCTCGAGGGCCAACTTGAAGCTGTTGCGGGCCAGCTCGGCCTGCTCATCGGCAAGGAACCGTTCGCCCCTGCGGATCGCGTTTTCGATCTCCTCCGCGGCTGCCATGCGCCCCCTCCTAGTCAGGTAAGGGTAGTGCGTCATTCTAGCAGGGGGGGTGGTTTGATGTCCACCTCGCGAGAAGGCGCCGCGAGATCAGGTCGTGCCCGCAGCATAAGCTCCGTCGGGGAGTGTGACACACTACTCGCGAGGCCTGTCTGGGAGCGAACGGAGTCTTGCGAATGGAAATCGAACTCGCAGAGAATGCCTCGTCGAGGAGCCGGCATGATCGTGGGATTCTCTGAACTGCAGGACAGACCTATGGGCGAACTGCGGGCAGTCCGCGGTTCTGGGAGAAAGAGCAGACCCCGATGTTTTGATGCCAGGCGATTTTCGTTCAGCGTGTCCGAACCGAACTGGCTAAGCCCCGACTCGTCGGGGCCGCCATCCCGGCCCGCCGAAGGCGGGCTTAGAGATTCTAATGCTCTGTTGCAAAGCCATGAATAGTTTTGTTGGCGAAAGGAGTTTTGGACAGCCGCGGCTAGCGGCGGAGGCTGTAGACCAGGGTCATTGCGTTATCTTGATGTGGGGTCAGGAGGAGGTATAGAGGGAGCAGATTAGAGGGGGCGGAGGTGACAGCTCCCATGACAGCAGCGATGCGGAAGGAGAGTTTGTTGGAGGCGTTGGCGCGGGTGCCGGACCCGCGAGGCCGGCAGGGTCGGCGTTACCCGGCAGCCAGCATGTTGGCGCT
>JALGTT010000228.1 GCA_029821235.1 Candidatus Hebobacteria bacterium
CATCCGCTGACGGAGGTCACCAGCAGGAGTTTGTTGTTCTCGGTGATGCCGACCGCGGTGCGGCGCGCTGAGTTGGCGAACACGTGAGGATCGCGGAACCCCTCGCCGCCCGGCAGTGGCTTGGGGAAGCCGTCCCAAACCAACAGGGGACCGGCGGCGAGAGCGGACCGATAGCCCGTCCAGTCCAGGCGACGGCTCTTGGGCAGCCGGATGCAATCCACGCCATCCTCGGCGATGGCGATGGCGGTCCCCGTCCCCCCGAAGTAGACCAGCCGGCCCTCGATCACGACATCTCCGACCGGGCGGAGGGTCTTCTTGTCGAAGTACGTCCCGTTCACCGCCGCCACGGGACCCAGCCTGCGCATAGCGGCGGAGAAGGTCTCGCTGGTTCCGATGCCGCCGGCGGCCAGCGCGGGAGAGACGACCACGCGGGGATTGCGGAGGTCAGCGGTGATGACGTGCAAGCGGACACCGGCGGCGGTGCGCCGGGAGTAACTCACCGACGACTGACACCGACCGGGCTCCGCGCAGAGACACAGCGCGACCAGCGCGACGAGCGTCAGAGTTAGTCGAGGATTTCCTCGCGTTTCCAGCCGAAGGCCTCGGTGAAGCACTCACCCGCCACCATTTCCGCGGAGACGACCTGCTCCTTTTTCGTGCAGTAGACCTCTGTAGGTGCGAGTTTCACACCTGCCGGCGCGTAGATGGCGGCCAGAGCGCACCTGGCGCAGGTGGGGACGTATTCCCGCTTCTTCTCAGGCTGAGGCGTCGGGGCTCCGCGCAGGTCGCCCTCACACTGATAGCAGGTCTGGCGCCTGGTCGAGTTCTTGGCCCCACAGTGGGGGCAGTCCATCATCTCCATTCCCGTGCCCCTCTCTCCGCACACCAGGGCCGCGTTGCCCGGATACGGGGCTTACTCGGGCTGCTGTTCGGGGGCGCTGCTCACAGGGGCAAACGCCTCCAGCACCCGTCGTACCATCGCCGTCAATTGATCGAGCGAGAACGGTTTCGTGAGATACGAGGTGACTCCCGAACGCCAACCATGCGCGATGTCAACGTCAGAGGAGCGAGCAGTCAGCATGATGACCGGCAGGTCCTCCGTCTCGGGGGACTCATGCAGCGCATTCAGCGTCTGGAAACCGTCCAACACCGGCATCATCACATCCAGAATCACCAAATCCGGCTTCTCGTCTCGCACCGCCAGCAGGGCCTCCGCCCCATTGCCGGCCGTGGAAACCTCCAGGCCCATGCCTTCCAGCGCGCTCCTGATCAGCTGCACCGTAGGCTGATGGTCGTCTACAACCAGCACTCGGCGCGCCATTCACACACCCCCTTCACCCACTGCCCCAGCCACCAGTGTACGCAGGTCAGTCCGCCTGTCCCCTGGGGCGAGTCCGGCGTCACCGAGATTATACCACAACCTGGAGGCGGAGAACATCCGCCGATCAACCCCCACACCGACTGAATGTGCGGTCCGTGAGACGCGAATGCCCTCCGCGGTAGCCCGTCTCAGACAAGCCTGGCGGAGGACGGCCCTTGGCCGTGGCGAAGCAGTGCCTGGAGGCCACCGGCGCGTGGCAGCCTCAGGAGGTGAGGACATGTCTGGCCGACTCTCTCTCATCTTGCTGGTATCCCTGGCGATTGCAGTACCAGACGGCGCGGCGGAGCAGGTGGCGCAGTCATGTGGGGTGTCCCGGCCGGCGGGCAGGCATATCCGATTCACCAAGGTCCATGTGGTATAGTCTGTATTAGAGGTTATCTCTCGCGTCACCCGCCGTGAGGAAGGAGGCCGAGCGTTGAAGAGCATCCCGATTCTCCTCCTGCTCCTGGTGTTCGCCATCGCCGCCGCGTGCGCGGCCCCCGCGTTCTCGGCAGCGCAGTCGGTGCCCCTGGCGCTCAAGTTCACGCCTGGGGAGACCCTTCAGTATGACGTGACCTTCTCCGGCTCCGGGAACGTGACCGCGCCCGGGGCGGATCTGGCGGTCCTGGGCCTGCGGGGCAATCTGACCGTAGTGCAGAAGGTGGTGGAGGTGCTGCCCGACGGGAGCGGCCGCCTGGAGACCACCATCCCCCGGCTCGAGGTGGACGTGACCCTCGCGGACCACCAGGCGCGGTTTTCTTTCGTGGGAGGCAGAATGCGCCTGATGGCCGATGGCAAGGAATCGTCCCCTCCGGACACGGCGTCCCTGCAGAACATCCCCCTCCTGATGACTCCCATCACCTTCACGGTGGCCCCGGACGGGCGCACCACGGGAATCTCCCTCGCCGACCAGCAACTCCTGGGGCAGCTTTCACAGGTGATCCCCCAACTCGACGCGGCCCAGATGTGGCGAAGCAGTGATCCGTTGTTTCCCTCCTCCCCCGTGGCCGTGGGCGAGACGTGGCGGCGCAGCGCGCGGTATCTGCCGTTCGGACCTCAGATGCCGATAATCGCCACCATCTCCCACACTCTCGACGAGTACACCGAAAAGGAGGGAATGGGGCTGGCGCGCATCAGCGGATTCGCCGATGCCAGCCTGGCGGGCTCTCAGCAGCTCAACGCGCCCGGCGGGGTGAGCGTGGCCATTCCCGAATTGCGGGAGACGAT
Source organism: Candidatus Hebobacteria bacterium (assembly GCA_029821235.1). Taxonomy (GTDB): domain Bacteria; phylum Armatimonadota; class Hebobacteria; order Hebobacterales; family Hebobacteraceae; genus S016-27. The sequence continues at coordinate 2,588 of JALGTT010000228.1, forward strand.
CACCTCCACAGAGTTCTTCAACACCACCAAGGGCCAGCTCGTGCGCGGCGACTACGATGTCAGTCTCCGCACCAGGTTCGCCGTGCAGGCCGCGGAGCAGTCGCAGAGCGGCCGCCTGGAGGCGCGCCTGCGGGTGAGCGTGCAGGCGAGATAGCCGCGCAGCCCGTTCCGAGGGGGATCAACGCACACCTCGCCCCGCGCAAAGGGGCCGGCCGCGCGCCGGCCAAAGTACCGCACCGTCGGTCCGCCGGAGAGCGTATCCCATGTGGCGGCAGACACGGGCCGCGCGCGCCATCGAAGCCACCCTGTAAGCCAGAGAACATCCCCAGGACCGGCAGGGTGGATTGCGGAGGAACGAGTATGGATGACGCATCCGGGCTCAGGAAACTGATCGGGAATCACACCTACGGTTCGTGGAAACCACAGAAGGGCTGGAAGGAGCCCCTGTTCATCACCAGGGCCGCCGGCGTCCGTTTCGAGGATGATCGGGGCAGGTCGTATCTGGACTTCTCCTCCCAGTTGATGTGCTCCAACCTCGGGCACGGGAACCGGGCGATCATCGAGGCGATGCAGGAGCAGGCGGAACGACTTCCATACACCGCCCCTGCCTTTGCCTGCGAGGCCAAGGCGCGCG
>JALGTT010000229.1 GCA_029821235.1 Candidatus Hebobacteria bacterium
TCGAAGGGGGTGGGGTTGGTGACCAGTTCGTACATGCGGCCTCCCACCCCGCGCATCTGGGAGTGGAGCCAGCCCGAAGAGGCGGCGTTGATGTTGAGGAATCCGTAATGGTAGGTGCCCGTCAGCAGCACGTACACCCCCACCACCATGGCGAAGACGAAGCCTATCACCATTGCCTTGAAGAGAGGCCGGGGATTGATGCGCGCGGAGTCGGCGATCTTGAAGGCCTCCAGCGCGTTCCCCGTCACCACCTCGAACGACTCCCCGAAGCCGGGGAAGTAGGACCACCGGAGCCCAATCAGGGCCACCACCTCGCGGAAGCGGAAGGCCGCGCTTCCCCCGGGGATCATCATCATGTCCTCGACCCCGAGCGGGAAGGGAATGAACCCGAGGCCGGTATCGGCCCGCAGCCTCGCCCACATCACATACAGGGCCACGATCAGAAGCACGATGGCGAGCCCCACGAAGGGACGGGTGCCGATCATCATGCAGAAATAGGTCATGTAGGCCAGAGACAGGATGATCCCCACCAGCGCCCAGCGGTATCCTACCGGCTCCGAGGGGTCAGAGGTGTCCGACTTGCCGCGGAGGGCCAGTTGGAGCACCCGGGAGAGATGCCGCCTTCCGGTCCACAGCACCCATATGCCCAGGGCCAGCACCGCGCCCCCGCCCTGGTAGTAGGGAGCAGGGAACGAGGCTTCGTACCAGTCCTCCGGCAACTGGGGGGTGTGCCCGGCGGCGATGGCGATCACGGTGAGCACCACCCGCACGATCCAGAAGAACCAGCACGAGAAAGACAACTCCTTGGGGATGAGGAAGGCGATGGCGATCATGGTGGGGTCCAGCCACAGGTCAATCTGGCCCAGGCCGGCCATCGGCCCCACCTTCTGCCATTGCATCAGCGTCTTCCCCATCAGGGGGATGCTCGGCATCGCGGGGAAGAAGATGCCCATGGCGTTGATCAGCCCGATGGTGAGCGTGATTCCGAACCCGATCCAGAACACCGCCAGCACCGGAAACCGCCCGGCTGCCTTGCCCTTGTCCCCGTCATCCCGAACCAACTCCAGAGGGACCTGAGCCAGGGGGAAACTCAGCCGTTCGTGGGTGATCCACTGAAGGCGGAAGACCGCCACCACACACAGGGTGCACACGAACAACGCCGCCATGAAGGAGCCCCACGCGGCCAGCGTCGGCCACCACATCGCCCACGGCACCGAGGCCTGCCCCACGAAGAAGGACTCCACCGCATCCATGTCTGTGGGGGAGTACCAGTCCGGGAAGTACTGGAGAAAGGCGGTCTGCCATTCGGTGATCGCCCGCGCGTAGTAGCGGGGGGCGAGGTTGTGCCCGATCATCCAGCCGAGAATGCCGTGAGTCATCAACGGACCACCCACCAGCGTGACCGCGTAGACGGCCAGCAGCTCCCGCCTGCTCAATCCACTCCCACCCATGCGCCGTACCAGGCCGTTGCCCGCAGTCAATACCACCAGCAGGAAGATGCAGGCCATGGAGGGCACGCCGGAGGCGAACACATAACTGGCCCCATAGACCAACTCGCCGTAGAAGCCCCCCACCGCGATGAGAATCAAAGCGATGAAGGCAATGGCAATCGTGCGGGCGTTGATTGCGCGAGAATAACTCCGCTCGGTCTCCTCTGGCATGTTCAACGTGTCCTGTTCTGCGATTCGGTTGATCGGCTCGCCCTGTCCTGTGCGCAGCCTCCCGGTGCGTCCGCCGCGCCGAGGGTCTGAGTCCTTTTCTCCGCGGCCGCTACCATTCCTTCGTGGTGGCGATCCTGGTATTCCACCGCCTCCGAGGACCGCGGGTCCAGACAAGGGGCCGGCAGGCCGCGTGTGGAACCTGACGGCAGGCCCGCAGACAGAGGAATGCTCACCGATGGCCGTGGACCGCCTCACGCAACAACTCGCCAATGCCTTCGCCGACCGCCAACTCTTCCTGGTGGGCGGGTCGCTGCGCGACAGGCTGCTCGGCCGCCCCACCAAGGACCTGGACCTGGCCACCGATGCCCGGCCGGAGGAGATCCGCCGCCGGGTGGAGGGATGGGCCGATGCGGTGTGGACGGTGGGCGAGAAATTCGGCACGGTGGGGCTGATGAAGGATGGCGTGAGGGCGGAGATCACCACCTTCCGCCGCGACGCCTACGACGGGGAGAGCCGCCACCCCGAGGTCACCTTCGGCGACGATATCCGCACCGACCTCGAGCGGCGGGATTTCACCATCAACGCCCTCGCTCAGAACCTGCACACCGGGGAACTGCTCGACCCCTTCGACGGCCGCGCCGACCTCGCGCGCCGCCTGGTGCGCTTCGTGGGGGAGCCCAAGCACCGCATCGCGGAGGACCCCCTGCGGATGCTGCGCGCGGTGCGCTTCTGCGCCCAACTCGACCTCAACCTGGAGCCGAAGACGGAGGCGGCGATCAAGAATGCGGCCGGCGAGATTGCGCGCATCTCCTGGGAGCGGATTCGCGATGAACTGGACGGGATTCTCCTGTCCGACCGGCCGGCCGAAGGCCTGACCCTGCTGATCGACCTGAGCCTCGCCCGCCATGTGATGCCGGAACTGCTCGACCTTCACCTGCCCCAGCCGGAGCGCTACCACCTGAAGGACGTGCTCGAGCACACTCTCGACACCGTGTCCTTCACCCCGCCGGACAAGGCGCTGCGGTACGCGGCTCTGCTCCACGATATCGCCAAGCCGGAGACCTTCACCCGGGATGAGAAGGGCATTCACTTCTATCGGCACGAGGAGATCGGAGCCGAAAAGGCGCGCGCCATCCTCACCCGCCTGCGCCAGCCGGCCGCGTTGATCAACCAGGTAACGCTGCTGGTGCGGCGCCATCTCCGGGTTCCGTTCTACACCTCCAAGTGGTCGCTCTCCGCGGTCCGGCGGCTGATGTACGACCTGGGCGACCAACTGGAAAACGCCATCGCGCTGGCGAAGGCGGACGTGAAGGCGAGCGACCCCTCCGACTACCCGGAGTTCCAGGCCCGGCTGGCCGAATTGCGCTCCCGCATCGAGGAGGTCGGGGAGGCCGCGGAACTCGCCCGCATGAAACCCCTGCTCAACGGGAACGAGGTGATGGAACTCCTGGGCCTGGAGCCCGGCCCCCGGGTCGGCGAAGTCCTCCGCTTCCTCCTGGACCGCCAGATCGAGGGAGAAATCACCACCAAAGAGGAAGCCATCGAAGCCGT
>JALGTT010000230.1 GCA_029821235.1 Candidatus Hebobacteria bacterium
GGGTCCAGATCAGCAGAACGAGGATCTATACCGCAGGCGCGGACGTGACCAATGTCACCAGCGTCCCCTCGCCCGAGAACTACGTGTCGGCGACAGGACAGGTGAAGGTGCGAACGAGATACGGTGAGATGTCCACCAAGCCGTGGACTCTCTCCGTGGACTTGATGAAAATCACCGCGGCACCGTAGGTGATTCAACAGGCGCACAGACGCGCCGGAGACTCGGCCGGGAGGAGGTGGCTATCACCTCCTCCTGGCCCCTGTCTGGTGAGTGCGATACTCGTCGGGTGTGCAGTGGTAGTGCTTGGCAGAGGCGGGAGAGAGATGACTGATGTCGGCGAAACCGGCCTCCCGTGCGATCTTCTCGACCGTCTCATCGGTGTGCAGCAAGCAGTGGCTGGCACATGCGAGGCGGACCCGGAGACGGAAGGCCCCGTAGCGCAACCCCGTCACACGCCGGAACAGACGGCAGAAAGCGCTACGACTGAGGCCGCAGCGAGACGCCGCTTCGGCCAGTGTCACTCGGTGCCACGGCCGTGTGTGCGCAACCTGCATGGCCGGTATCATCCTGGCAAGGCCGCTGCCCACGGGCCGATGCAAGTCAAGCAGGGCCCCGCTGCCCCAGATAGAGGCAAGCCCGACAAGAAGCCGGAGGAGATCGAGCCTGATCATGGTCCTCCAGAACCGTCGCTTCTCCCGGGATTTGCGATGAATGCTCTCTGCGATACTGAGCAGACGTTGCCGGTCCACTGGTCTTGTGACTCTGGGCCGGCGATCCGCGGGAAGGGCAAAGAGCATCCAGTAGGGAGGGGCGCCCTGGGCCTGCTCGGCGCGCAGCTCGGGCGGGAAGATCAGGGCGACGTTGGTGGTGCCAGGATAGTCTATACGCTAGGCGTGAGGATCCCACATTCCGCAGAGCCACACCTCTCCGGGCCGACACGTCAGCTCGGCCTCCGCGAAGTGCATTCTCACCTCGCCCTTGAGCACCATCCGGACCTCCAGGCCGCGTGGAAGTGGCCGTCGAGCGGCTCGGGACAGTCCCAGGTGAAGGATTATGTGAGGGTGGCGAGATGGTCAGGCCAAGCGGCGCTATCGGAAGCAGCAAGCCGTTTCTGGCCTTGCAGTAGGCAACCTGATAAAGCGGAACTGTGTCCAAGAGACCGGGGGCAATACAGGACGATCATACCTGGAAAAGGCACACTGATACAGTGACCACAGGAGCTAGAAGGTGTAGACTGAGAGTAGCCGCAGGCCGCGATGTGAGCGGGACAAGAGGCAGGCCGAGCCTGGAAAGGAGGTGACGGGAGAAGGCGAGCCTGGAGCGGTACCTGAGGTCTCAAGGCTTGTCGGCAGGAGGAGCACAGATAAGAGGAGGATGGGAACCGATGACGTCGACTGGCGGTAGGTGGATTGTGTCTTCGCTGGTCCTGGCCATTTGTCTGTGTCTGGGGTTCGGGTCGGTAGGGCTGGCGACGACGTATTATGTCGACTCCGCGGGCGGCAACGACAACTGGGATGGTACCAGCCCTTCCACGGCATGGCAAAGCTTGAACAAGGTGAATAGCATCACTTTCCAGCCGGGCGACCAGATCCTGCTGAAGAGAGGCTCGATCTGGAATGGACAGTTCCTTTACCCCAAGGGGTCGGGAATAGAGGGCAGCCCGATTGTGGTTGACGTATACGGGACGGGGGCGAAGCCCCTGATTAACAACAATCTGGTGTACAACATCACGCTCGGCGAGGAGCCCAACTCGACCGCGGTGTTCCTGTACAACCAGGAGTACTGGGAGATCAACAACCTGGAGATCACCAACACGGGCACTCCGGGCAATTATGTGCACGGCGTGTACATCACTGCAGAGGAGACCGGCCAGGCCCACAATCACATCTATCTCAGGAACCTGGACATCCACGATGTGAGCGCGAAGCTCGGACGCCGCACGGGCAGGGACAAGGGCAAGAACAACGGTGGCATTTGCTTCGACGTGTACGGCGACACAGTGGCGGGCACGAAGTTCAACGACATCCTGGTCGAGGGATGTTACATCTACGACTGCGGCGGCACCGGGATTAAGACCTGGAGCGACCAGTTCAACTGGCAGTGCCACGAGCCCTGGACGCCTCACACCGGGGTCGTGGTGCGCAACAACGTGTTGGACCACATTGATGGTGACGGCATCGTTGCCGCCATGACCCAGGGCGCGTTGATCGAGCACAATGTCGTGAGCTGGGCCCACATGCGGGTCTCCGATCCCTACGTGGCGATCTGGAACTACGAGTCTGACGACACGGTGATGCAGTTCAACGAAGCCTATCTCACGCAGACGGACACGGATGGTCAGGGCTTCGACATTGACGACTACACGGAGCGGACCATCGTCCAGTACAACTACAGCCACGACAACGTGGGGGGATTCATCCTCATCATTGGGATTGCCTCCGCACGGGGCAAGTGTGGCAGTTGTGACAACAATGTGGTGCGCTATAACATCAGCCAGGACGATGGCGCGGAGATCATCAAGTTCGCGGGCTACTCGGAGCACACAGACTTCTACAACAACGTGATCTACCACTCCGGGGCGGCCGGCAAGCCGGTGGTGGAAGACATTGTGCGTCTGTCCGACTCGCACGATGCCCACCTGTACAACAACATCTTCGAGACCTGGTGTGGGGGGAACTTCCTCCAGCCCGACTTCGGGACAAAGCAAGGATTCGACTTCCGGCGCAACATCATCTACGGCGATTCCGACTACGACAAGTGGACCGGTAGCTACCCTGACAATCTGTGGGGAACGGACCCACAGTTCGTCGCTCCCGGAACGGGCGGGACCGGCCGTGACACCTGTGGCGGATATATGCTTCAAAGCACCTCCCCGGCCATTGACTACGGCATCTGGAGCGATGATCCGGTGCTGATGGACCTGCCCTATCACCCCGGCCCCATCGGGGGCGACCACGGCACCCAGGACTACTTCGACAATGCGCTTCCGTACCCGTCCGGCATCCCCGATGCGGGTGCACACGAGACCGGTGGCGGGGGCCCGCAGCCGCCGGTGGCAGACTTCTCCGGCAATCCCACGAGCGGTAACGCGCCGCTGGCGGTGGACTTCACCGACCTCAGCACCGGAAATCCCACCTCCTGGTCGTGGGACTTCGGGGACAGCGGCACCTCCACCGCCCAGAACCCCAGCCATACCTACCAGGACGCGGGCATACCAGGACGCGGGCGGCTATACGGTGAGCCTCACGGCCACCAACGACGCGGGGTCCGACTCCGAGACGAAGCCGGATTACATCACTGTGACCGCGGGACAGCCCCCGGTGGCCGACTTCGTCGGCAATCCCACCAGCGGCAATGCGCCGCTGACGGTGGACTTCACCGACCTCAGCACCGGAAATCCCACCTCCTGGTCGTGGGACTTCGGGGACAGCGGCACCTCCACCGCCCAGAACCCCAGCCATACCTACCAGGACGCGGGCA
>JALGTT010000231.1 GCA_029821235.1 Candidatus Hebobacteria bacterium
TCGCATTCCCGCGTATCCTCCCCCAGGGAAGGGAGTTTGTGTCGGATGGAGCCCAACGCGGCCGCCGGGGTGCACTTCAGCAGTTCTATCTCCTCCGCATCCTCCTGCCGGAGATCGATCAGGTCCTCCCTCAGAATGCCCAGGATGCCGTGACGGGCGCCGTAGATGTTCCCGATCTCCGGGTGCCGCGCCGCCTCCTGAATGATGCCGCACAGGCTGGAGTTGATCACCGCGGTGGGACCGCCGGATTGACCTATGACACAGTTGCCCTTGCTCACACTACACTCCCTCGAAGTGACTGCCTGGTGCATCGAGACAATTCGGCGAAGACCCCGCGTGGGCCTGCCAGGTCCCGTCTCCGGCCCCCCTGACGCCTCTCTGTCCGGACCTCATCACATCCACCTCGAACCGCGCACGCGCTTGTGTCCCTTCCCCGACACGACAGAAGGGCCCGTGTGGCACGCTGCAACCATTACCAACATGCTTATCCACAGGTGTGGATAGAAACCGGCCGCGCTCTTCCCTCCTTGCGCATTCCGTCGCTAACGGTGTACGGCTTGCACGACTTCACGCGGAATCGCAGATGTTCACTTGTCCCGGCGGGCCACCAGCGAATAGATCCCGTTGAGAATCGTGCTCACCGTCGCCATGATCAGCGCGCCCACCACCGCGGCCTCGTAGTCCTCCACCCAGAATCCCCAGCCGTGGGAGCCCACGTAGTAGAAGATCGCTGCATTCGCCACCAGGGCGAGGAAGAGGTTCCACAGCCCGAAGGTGAGGCATGAAAGCGGGATGGTGAGCAGTTTCATCACCCATACGACCGGCCGCGCGCACACGTTGAGAAACGCGAGGATGGCGGTGGCGATGGCGATCCACAGCGGCTCCCCCACCATCTCGATCCCTGGCACCAGGCGGATGGTGGTCAACAGCGCAATACAGGCGATTCCCCATCTGATGAGCAGTCTCATCGGCGCCTCCGTGTCTCTCCGGGCGGCGGCCCGGCGATGGCGCGCATCCGATCGCACGACACGCCCTCCAGCCGCAACAGAGCGCGCTTCAAAGCCAGCCCGCCGCCGAATCCCGTCAACCGGCCCCCCGCCCCCACCACCCGATGGCAGGGGACGAGCAGGGGTATCGGGTTCCGGCTCATCGCCTGTCCCGCCGCCCGCGCGGCCCCCGGCCGGCCCGCCACCCGCGCCACCCAGGCATAGGTGCGCACCTGTCCATACGGAATGCGCCGGGCCGCCAGCAGCGCCCGCCGGACGAACGGAGGCTGCCCGCGGAGACTCACCGGATGCCGGCCCAGGTCAACCGCCTCGCCCCGGAAGTACCTGATCAGGTCGTTCATCACCGCGCGAAGCGCCCCCCTGGGGGCGGCCGCCAGCGACGCGCCGCCTGCCGTCTCCAGCGCCCGCTTCCTGGTGGCGGGAAGCGAGACCGCGGTCACCCGCTCGCCCTGCATCACCACACACACCCATCCCAGAGTGGTCTTCAACAGCGCGGCCTTGAGGCCGTTGCTGCTCATGCGGCCGCTAGAAGCCATCGCGGTGCCACCGGATGGGCGGGGTGGCCCGGAAGAGGCGCTCCACCGCATCATCGGCATTGGCGAAGCCGGCCGGGCGGAGCCAGTCGCGGTTGGGGATGAGGACCATCAGCCCCGGGCTGGCCTCCGGCTCGAAGGGTATCCTCTGGGCTTCGAGAAGGCGCAGAATGGGCGCGTCGCCCCCCACGTGCAGGATCACCCGGCCTGAGCCCTTCCCCAGGAAATCGTGGGCCGCCGTCCGCGCCAGCAGCAGAGCCGCCTGCTCGTGCCCGTTGAGATGCGCGACCTCGGAAATCGTCAGGTGGGGGAAGTCCGGCGGACAGTGGGCGGCCAGGTAGGCCACCATCTGGCCGTTTGCGATGGCGATGATGCCGGTGGCGTCCAGATCCTGGCTGAAGCCGTGGGGAAAAGTGCCCCGGCGGGGCCAGGTCTCCCAATAGCGCATATCCCGCAACTGCATGCCCGTGCGGCCCATGCTGTACTGATGGTAGATGGCGGCGAGAGCGGGCCAGTGGGAGTTGTAGTCCAGCCTCTCCACCACGTATTCGCCGACCGTCTCCGCCCGCGCGAGGCCGGAGGCGGGACACTGGTAGCCGATACACTGGGGCACTTCGCGAAACCCGAACCGCTGGAAGAACCTGGGGATGCGGGTGGTGAGTATCGCCAGATCGTACCCGCGGCTGCGGATCATCCGCACCGCGTCGCTCACCACCTTCGCGCCGAACCCCCGACCGCGGTAAGCGGGGTGGACGCCGACCGCGGTGATGCCGGCCAGGCTGACCACCTGATTGCCCACATAGGCGCCGCGGTGCACCACCACCACATGGCTCACCACAGCCCCGTCGAGCACCCCCACCCGCACCCGCTCCGGGTGGAAATAGGGGTCGTTCACCAGCGAGTTCCGCACCACCGAGAGGCTGGTCTCATCCACCCCGAAGGCGGCCTGAAAACAGGTGAGAAATCCGTCCAACTCTCCCCGGTGCAGCTCTCTGACCCGGAAACCCACGGCTAGTTCCCCTCCTGCGGGGCCGCGGACGCACGGTCCGCGCCGACGGCGGCCAGCACGGCCTCGGCGACCCTCGCGGGGCATCCAGCCACCCGGGCCACCTCCTGCGCGTCCGCGCGGCGAAGGCGGGCCAGGCTGCCGAAATGAGACAGCAACCTTCTCCTGCGGGCGGGGCCGATCCCCGGGACGGTGTCGAGCACGCTCTGGCGCGCCTCCTTCGCCCTCAGCCCGCGGTGGTAGGCGAGCGCGAACCGGTGGGCCTCGTCCCGCACCCGCTGCAGCAGGTGGAGGGCGCGCGAGTGGGAGGGGATGCTCAGGGGAGCCGGCCGGTCCGGCAGGTAGACCAGTTCTCTCTCCTTCGCCAGGCCGGCCGCGGGCACCCTCAGGTCCAATGCCTCCATCGCCCTGCGGGCGGTGTTCAGTTGGCCCATACCGCCGTCCACCAGGATGAGGTCGGGCAGCCGCCGGAACTTGACGTTTCCGGACACCGCGGCCTGCAGCCGCCGGGACAGCACTTCCTCCATCATCGCGTAGTCGTTCGGCTCCCCCTCCGTCAGTCGGATTCGAAAGCGCCGGTAATCGCTCTTCCTGGGGAGACCGTTCTCGAAGACAATCATGGAGCCCACAGCCTGTCTGCCCTGGACATTCGAGATGTCGAAGGCGCACCGGCAATGAAAGAACCTTCTGCAGGTCGGAGACCGCTTCCTCTCCCCTCCTCTGCTCCGCGGACTTCCGCTCCAGCACCGCGCGCAGGTGTTCCTCCGCGTTGTCCCTGGCCATGGCGACCAGTTTGCGCTTGCCGCCGCGCCTGGGCGCGTACACTTTCACCGAGGAGCCTCGCCGCTGAGTCAGCAGGTCCTGCACCACCTCGGCGTCGGCGATCGCCACCGGCAGCAGCACCGCGC
>JALGTT010000232.1 GCA_029821235.1 Candidatus Hebobacteria bacterium
CAGGTCCATCCCGGGCACTGTCAGGGAGGGAGATGTCACCTCCGCGTCCACTTCCTCCACCGCATTGGCGAGGTAGGAGCGCAGTTCGCTCACCGCCTTCCGCGGCTCCTCGCCCGGCAGGATGCGGCGGTCTATCTCGACCACGCAGCGGTCAGGCACCACGTTCACATACTCGCCGCCCCGAATGACGCCCACGTTGAGGGTGCCGCGCCCCAGCAGCGGATGGGTGGCAATGCCCACCCCCCTCTTCGCGTACGCCTCCAGCGCCCGCACCACTTGTGCCATCTTATAGATGGCGTTCTCCCCCGCCTCCGGGCAGGAGCCGTGGACGGCTTTGCCCTTGGTGATGACGCTGAAGCGCACCACCCCCTTGTGCGCGGCCACCACCTCGAGGCCGGTGGGTTCCCCGATCACCGCGACGCGCGCCTTCACCCCGGCCGCCAGGAGCCCCTGGATGCCCCTCATCCGGTACTCTTCATCCGCGGTGGCGGTGAAGAGCACGGTGGCCGGAGGCTTGCTCCCGGAGCGCGCAACCCGGATCAGAGCGGCCATCATCGCCGCCATGCTGCCCTTGTCATCGGCCGCTCCCCGCCCGTAGAGCATGTCGCCCTCGATTCGCGCCTGGTAGGGTTCGAACTCCATGCCCTCCGCGGAGACCGTGTCCAGATGGGCATCGAACCAGACCGACTCGTCGCTCTCGCCGGGAATGCGCGCGAGCGGGAACCGACTCCTGAAGTTCGCAGGCGATGCCCGCCTCCCGGAGTGTCGAGGCGACGAACTCGGCCAGTCTCCCCTCCCCCTTGGTCTCACCGACCGGGCCCTCCAACGGGTTCTCGCTGGGAATCCTCACCAGTTCGACTGCCAGTTCGCGAAGTTGCTGTTGGTCCATGCTCGGCACCTCGTGTATGAATCGCCCGGAGGTGGTCGCGGGCATCGTTCAGACTGCATTGTGACCTTCGCCGGAACGGGGTCGCGCTCCTCCAGAGCGGGCCCAGCGGAGGCCGAGGCCGGCGGGCCGGAAGCTTGGATTGTCAGCGGCCGGCCCCTTGGAATGAGTCAGCGGGGCCGAGCCGTGGTATAATAGCGCGAACCGGATTCGTGTCGAGGGCGTTCATGGAGCCTGAGAGAAGGCCATGGGCGGCTTGGGCGCACTTTACATCCGAGGGAGGCAAATGCCATGAGAACGCTTCGGCGGAGCGTGTTGCCGTGCCTGGTGACACTGGTGGCACTGGCGGTGGTCAGCGGCGGCGCGGGCGCGACCGATTGGCCCACCACCTTTGACTACACCATCGGTGTCGCCACGCAGCACGGCGCGGGGCTGCAGTTGAGCGGCTTGCTCGCAGGCTCCATCGCCCCGGACATGAGCCTGAAGTTCGGCGGCTGGTGGATCACCCGCAGCACCAACAATCGGTCCTTCGTAGGTGACGCGTATGTGGACTACACGAAGGACCCGCTGTATCTCGCAGTGGGGCGCAAGTATGTGCCCTTCGGTCCTGCTCAGTTGCTGGTGTCCCCCGGTATCACGGGGGCGGAGGCCAAACTCTCCTACGAGCGGGTCGAGGTGCAGGCGATGGCCGGCAACATCTCGTTCACCCCGCTGACCGGGGTGACCAGATTCACCTTCGGCGGAGCCCTGTCCCCGAGTGACGAGGACCTGGTGGCGGTGCGCGTGCAGGTCCTGGTCACCAGCCCCGGAGCCGACAACCCGGTGAAGGTGGGGGTCAACTACCTGGACGTCATGGATGACACGGGAACCAGCGCCGACATCTCGATCGGCGTCAACGACTGGTTGACCCTCTATGGCGAGAGCGCCGAGTACGACGATCTCAAGGCCCATGTGTGGGGGTTCATGATCAGCGATGAGAAGACGCGCGGCCCCGGCAATCGCCCCACTATCATTCAGATCTACCACCGCAAGGTGCCGGTCTGCTTCGTGCCCGCGATGGTGGGCGCCAGCGCCTACTTCGAGGGCCAGGAGGGATGGGCCGGCGGCATCTATCAGGGTATCTCCGACAACTATGCCATCGGGCTCTTCGCGGACAGCAATGACGCGATTCTAACTCTCTTCGGACACGTCGATCTGCAATAGCACGACCGGCGCAGTCCGGGACTGATCTGCGCGGCGGGCCCCCGAAACATGGGGGCCCGCCGTTTCTTTGCCTCGCTTGCGAGGAAGGCTCGTGCGCATGTCACCCAGCCGACTGCTAGCTCCCTCAAATGCCGTTGTGGAATCTCCGAACGAATGTGGAACAACACTTGTGGCGGCAAGACCAACAGGGATGGTCTGACATGTCTGTAGCACCGCTGAAGGAGCCTACGGCAGGAGCGGCGCGAAAGACAGCTGACGATGAAGACCTGACGAAGGTCCGATGTCTGTGCGGTAAGTGGTGGGCCTACAGAAGTGGTGATAGTTTGATCCTACGCTGTAAGCTCTGCAGACGAGACATAGTAATCACAGGCAGCAACCTGAAAATCACATACCGCTAATCGGCGTCTGAGCGTGCTCTAGAGCCGTAGAGCCCGAGATCCAGCCAGAGCCAAGGATGAATAATCCTTGGCTCTTCTTTTTGGCCTGGATGTCCCTGTAGGTCTCCCGCCATCGGTTTGCCCCTCTCTGCGGGGCGGATGTTCAGCGGAGGGAGAGTTTGGCATGAGGAATGGGCGGGTGCGAATTGCAGTCTGGGGAGCCATCACCAGCATTGGTCTGGCCGCCCTCGCGCTTGCGGGGCCCGGGGCGGACGCGGACCGGTTCTGGCAGGGCGATTTCGCTGCTCCCGCGACGGCCGCCTCCACCGCCTGGAACTCACAGCCGGCGGAGGCCGAGAGGCCCGCGCCCTCCGCGCAGACGCTCGCGCAGGCCGATGACGTTGTCGCCGATGTTGACGGAGATCGTCCAGTGGGGCTCGTGGTAGAGAGCAGTACGCCGCGCAACGCGCGGGCCGTCCGCCCTACACCACGAGCCGTGAACTTGCACTCTTTCGGGCCGGCGTCGGAAACGGTCGCCCCTTCGTCCGAAATCGCGCTGAAGGCTCGGGTGTCGCCGCCTGCCGTCACCAGCGCGTCTAGGCCGACGCCGGCCCCGCATTTCTCTGCGGGACCCGCCCCGGAACCGGTGGCCCCGCCGCAGGTGTCGCCTCCCTCCCTCAGCACCCCCACCGCGCCCGCGTGGTCGGATGACAACATCCGGGCGGTGCGCTTCGACGCGGGCTACTACTACCGCACCGGTCTCTCGGCGCGCCAGTTGGCGGAAAAGCTCACCAAGTCCTGGCACGACAAGGGCATCAACCTCGTCTACTTCTACGCTTACAACCGGGTGTATGGGGCGCGCTATTACACCACGTATCCCGGCAACATCATGGAGGATTATGGCAGGCAGGACCTGCTCGGGCACATGATCCGGGCGGCCCATAAGCGCGGCATCAAGGTGATCGCCTGGTTCTATGGGCCGCAGCACAAGCAGATGTGGGAGGCCCACCCCGACTGGCGGGAGAAGATGGCGGACGGGCGCGACTACAAGCCCGATGCCGACAGTTACTTCCTCTGCGTACGCAATCCGGAGGTGAAGGAGTGGTGGCAGGGCCTGATTGGGGAGGTGCTGACCAGGTACCCGCACCTCGACGGCATTGACATCGCAGAGCCGCAGGTGGACGTCTGGGGAGATCACGCCGGCTACTGCGAGCACTGCCGCAGCCAGTTCGCGGCGGAACACCCGGGGGAGCCCATCCCCGGCGCCGCCTGGCGCAAGTTCCGGGCCGACGGGCTGACCGAGTTGCTGCAGGACACCATCCGCCTCGCCCACCGCCACGGCAAAGAGGTGCATCTCACCACCGTCTTCACCGCCGGCAAGGACGGGCGCCCGGACGTCATCCAGGCCGAGTTGATCTGGCAACAGTGGGCCGCCCTGTATGGTGACCAGAAGACCTTCGCACCCACCTGGACCGCGGAGGCGGTAAAACAGGCGAAGCGGCTGGTGGGGAATCGCGCCCGGTTGATCGCTCACCTGGAACTGACCGATTTCGGCTCCGGCGGCCTGGACGCCGCGGGCATCGGCCGCACGGTCGCCGCCGCGGTGGCCGCGGGACCGGACGGCATTGACCTGTATG
>JALGTT010000233.1 GCA_029821235.1 Candidatus Hebobacteria bacterium
CAGGCCCGCGAGCGCGCGGCACGATTGTGAGGAGTCCACCGCCACCACGAATGCCTTCACGTTGGGCTTGCACTCCTCCGGGGTGCAGACCTTGATCTCCGGGACGCCCTCCGCGGCCAAGGCCACGGCCCGGCGCACGATGGCGCACCCGGCCCGCCCCCGGTCCGCACAAGGCACCAGCCGCACCGGCGGAAGCCCTTCGTCGCTGTCAATCTGCCGCGCCGTCATCTGCTTCCACTCCAAGTCTGGCGCGGTCGAGGCTTCTCATTTCCTTGCCCAGCCTCGATCATCTCCTCAGGAAGATATCGCCGCACCAGTCCCAGGTACGCGCCCGCGCCCACGATGGCGCCGATGACGGGTGAGAGAATGTACACGGTGAAGAATCCGCCCCGCGGGCCGGGGATCGCCACCTCGCCCCAGCCGAGGATATATGCGACCAGGCGCGGCCCGAAATCCCGCGCCGGGTTCAGGCCGGCCTGGGTCAGCGGAGCGATCACCGAGATGATGATGGACACCGTGAGCCCGATGAACAGGGGAACCATGAAGCGCGGGGCCTCCGGGTTCCGCTTCTCCGTCAGCGAGAACACGAAGCAGGCCAGAAATGCGGTTCCGATCGCTTCCCCCAGCATCGCCGTCCACAGGGGAACCGTCTCCGCCGGCAGCTTGAGGGCGGGACACGGGAAATACTCGCCGAACACCATCGCCGTCATCTCGCTGCCGGGCAGGCCGCGCGCCGCGGTCTGGGCCTCCATGTGCGCGATCAGGCCGTGGTAGAGCGCATAGAGCAGCAGCGACCCGGCCATCGCCCCCAGCAGCTGGGCCAGGACATAGGGGCCGATCTTCACCTTGGGGAATCCCCGCCAGACCGCCATCGCGATGGTGATCGCCGGATTGATGTGCGCCCCGCTGATTGCTCCGGTGGTATAGATCGCCAGCGAGATCGCCACTCCCCACACCACCGCCACCTGCCAGAGCCCCGCCTGCGCGCCGCTCAGGCAGGCCGCGTTCACCGCCCCCACACCGAAGAACACCAGTATGAACGTGCCCAGCAATTCGCTGAGACACTCGCCCATCAAGGAAGACTGTTTCATCTCCTCCTCACTCCTCGCCGCGATGTCTCCCCGCGTCTCACGAGGCCGCCAGCAACTCGTCCACCAGCTCGGCCACCCGCTTGGCCAGGGTCTGCACTGCGGGGTGGTCGGGGGAGATGTTGTCTCCCTCGGGCAGGGAGTCCAGGTTGATGCCGAGTTCCTTCGCCATCTCGGGCACCCGCACGGTGCGGGCCGCCTGCTTTCCCTTCTTGTCCACCAACCTGGTGGCGCAGTCCAGGTCGCACGCCTCCACCGCCAGCACGGGGTACATGGCGATGAAGTCCAGGTCCTCCTGCACGTTCGCGTTCAGCGCGGGCCCGCAGCCGAGTTCCGTCTTTCCCGCGCGCAGGTCCTCGTGGACCACATAGAACGCCTGGCGGCAGAGAACCGCCTCTTTCCTCAAGCCCAGGCAGGGCTGCAAGCAGACCTTGTCGGCCATGATTTCTCCTCTCCTCACAGGGTGCTCAACATCTCGTCGGCGATGACGCGGTCTATCTCCTCCACCGCCTTGCGGGCCACCGCCTCCACCAGCCGCTGACCCTTCTCGGTCAGTTCCCGGCGCTTCTCGCCGGCCACGTTGATCTTGTTCTCGGCCATCACGTCGGCCACGTAGATCTTCGCGGCCGGCTTCTTGCCCAGTTCATCGGCCAGGAAGGAGGCGCAGTGCGGGCGGCACCCGTCAATCACCAGCAGGGGGTACTTGCGGAGCATCTCCACGTGCTCCGGCTCCGCCACCGCCAGCCGCCCGGAACTCAGCAACACCACCGTATCCGGCCGCATCTGCTTGATCTTGTAGCCGGCCAGCCTCACCACCGTGGACACCAGCCGGCCGATGCCGTTGCACGACAACACCGCCACCTTGAAATCCTGCTCTTCTGCCATCTCCTCGCTCCTCGTGGTAATGGTGCGCACCGGTTCTCTCAAGGGCATGATGGGCGGAATTGCTTTCAGGAGGCGTGAGTTTGCATGAAATCTCCGTGAAGAGACTTGACACAAATTACTGCCAGGTATCGTCACAACCAGATGGCATACTGCCCCTCGGAGGACGAGAGCATGGACAGCCGCAGGGACGCCCCCATCCACCCCATCGGCCCCGCCGCCCAGCAGGTGGGGATGAGCGCGCGCACTCTGCGCGCCTACGAGCAGGAGGGATTGCTGCGGCCGGCGCGGGAGTCGCCCGGAGGCCCCCGGCTCTACAGCGAGCAGGATCTGATCTGGATTCGCTGCATCTCAGAGTTGATTCACGGGCACTCGCTCACCACCGCGGGCATCCGCCGTCTCCTGGACCTCATCCCCTGCTGGGAGATCAAGCACTGCCCGGCCGACGTGGCCGAGCAGTGCCGCCCCTACCTAAACATCCCCGGGATGGCGAGCCGGCCTCCCGCCTCCGCGCCCGCGGAAACGGCCGACGCGGACGAGCAGACCGAGGCCGCGAACCCGAATGCCGTGGAGGTGAAGATCTTCTACGGGATCAAGGAGTTCGGGGTAGTGTTCCCCTGTCTCAAGTGCATCCAGGCCGAGCGGGTGGCCCGGCGGATCGCGGAGAGGCACAAGGGCCGGGTGGTGGTGCGCAAATATGATGTGACCTCCCCGGAGGCCGACCGCCACGGGGTGATGATGACCCCCACCGTGGTGGTGGACGGCAAGGTGGTGGCCTCCGGCCGGGGGCTTTCCGCCAACCGCCTGGAGCAGTTGCTGGAGGCCCACCTCAAGGAGAAGTGAGAGCGGCCCGCCGAGCCATCGGCGGGCCGCTCGTGGACGGTCCTCTCCGGCGCGCGCCGGGCGCTACTGGTAGGGCACCCAGAGGCTGAAGGCGCGCTGCACGAATACGGCCATCTGGGCGCGGGTCACGACATTCTCCGGATGGTAATAACCGTCCGGATAGCCCTGCACGATGTCGTGGGCGACACAATACTCGATGTACTTGTACGCCCAGTGGTCTCCGGGCACGTCGGGGAAGGTGGGGGTGCCGGGGCCGTCGGGCACGCTCCCGTCTCCGCCCGCATGAGCGCGCGCCACATACACCGCCATCTGCGCGCGGTTCACGCTCTCATCGGGATGGTATCCGTCCCAGTAGCCCCCTTCCGGCACACAACCGTCGTCGCCGGCTATCGCCCGCGCCATGTACACCGCCATCTGGGCGCGGTTTACCACCTCATCGGGATGATAGCCGTCCCAGTAGCCGTTTACGATGCCCCCCTCGTAGCAGGCGACGATGTAGTTGCACGCCCAGTGCCCCGGACCCGCATCCGGGAACCCGACGACCAGCTGGCGCGGAGATCCCCGAAAGCCCCAGTGGTAGTTGTCCGCGACACTATGTGAAAACACGGACACGCTGTAGAAGCCAGGCTGCACGTAGACATGCGTCAGGTTCTCGCCTGTGTCTGAA